>JARGPE010000251.1 GCA_029212835.1 Alphaproteobacteria bacterium
GGAATCCTGGCAATCCTGGGCGCGGCGCTGATATGGAGCATCGGATCGACGCTTCAGAAAGAATTCAATTTTCAGACACCCGTTACAGTGACACTGGGATGGATGTTGATCATCGGCGGAGTGCCTCTTTCAATTTTGGCATTGCTGATAGATTCACCGGATTGGATTTTCTCTGCTTCGAACAACGCGCTTCTGGCAACCTTGGCTATAGCCATCCTCAGCCAGGCCTTTGGTTTCTGGTGCTGGTCGACGATCCTGAAACTGACCGATATCGCCTTTGCCTCCATCGCGGTCCTATGCGTCCCGATGATGAGCCAGATTATGAGTTTCATTCTGGTGGGTGAAGTATTTGGATGGGTCGAATTTATCGGGCTTTCCCTTATTACTTTGGGTCTTGCCACGGTTTTGCCTTTAAGTAGCCTTAAGACTTTATTGAAGATCCGATAAGGTTCACAGCGATTGCATCATTTATTTTGCACAGCACAATGCTGTGTCTTGCGCCGAGAGTGTGATAATACTAAGACCTGCCATCAACGCTGAAACACTGATGCGCGACCTTCAGGAGAGACCGTAATGATTCGCCTTTGTATCGCCTTTTTCGTTTTCTTTCTCCTGCCTGCAGTGGCCAGTGCTCAAACTGATCCTGGTGCCGCCTCCAAGTTTATTTCTGAGTTGAGCGATAAAGCGGTCACTATTTTACGGGATCAATCCGTGTCCTTAGAGGCCCGCGAAGATAAGCTTCGAAAAATTGTTTCCGAAAGCTTGGACATTGAAACAATTGGTAAATTTGCCATAGACAAGTCCTGGGAACGTGCGACACAGGATGAAAGAGACGAGTATCTGGAGCTCTTTTCAACCTATATTCTGCAGATCTACACCCAACGACTGGGCGGTTATACGGGACAAACCCTGAAGATTGACAACAGCACAGCCTATAAGGATCGAGATGCCGTTGTCCAAACCACAATTATTCAAGAGGGTTCGGACAATATGGATGTGAAGTGGCTGGTTCGTGACAGCGACAATGACATCCGCATTCTGGATGTGATCGTGGATGGAAAAAGTCTCGCTCTGGCCCAACGCAAAGAATTTGCGAATATCATTGCGCGGGATAAGCTGAGCGGCCTGATAAATCTATTGCGGTTGAAAGTGTCAAAATACTCAGCACAGTCATAATCGAAACAATTTTCAAATTTCAAAATCGGAATGATAAGGGCTCTTGTCCCATAGAACACTTGCACGCATACTAAGGGCCTGGGGGAATGAATGAAATGACAGGGCGCTCTTGTAATAAAATTTCGCTGTGCTGTCTGGCTGTGTTAGCGACCCTATGGGGCGCGCCGGCCTCTTATTCCGCAGAATTTCAAGACGGTTGGAACGCCTATCAACGGGGTGACTTTGTTGAGGCCCGAAATATTTGGACAACCTTGTCCGAAGCGGGCAGTGCCAAGGCGATGTTCAATTTAGGTGTCTTATATGACGAAGGGCGGGGCGTCGCCCAAGACACAAAAACAGCCATCAAATGGTGGACCCAATCTGCGGAATCCGGAAACTCCCTTGCCATGCACAATCTTGCGCTGGCTTACATCGATGGGCACGGCGTAAAGCAGAATTATGATCGCGCCTATGGATGGCTGGAACGTGCTGCCTATCATGGACTTGTGCGGTCTCAATATTCGCTAGGAAAAATGTATGAGTACGGTCTGGGTGTGGCGGAAAATCAAATTCGGGCTGCATTGTGGATCGAACGCGCCGCCATCGCCGGTTTTGACCGTGCCCAATACAATATGGGTAAACGCTATCGCGATGGTCAGGGCGTTGAGGTAAACAAGGAAATGTCGGTTCGGTGGTTCCTTGCCGCCGCCCGTCAGGGATATTCCAAAGCACAAGTTCGTGCTGGCACCCGCCTAATGAAGGGCGATGGTATCGATAAGGATGTCGTTGAAGCCCTGAAATGGCTGCGTCTGGCTGCCAATCAAGGTGAAAAATCTGCAATCGAGATTGCCGATAAGCTGGAAACCGAGATGACTGATGAAGAACGCGCGCAGAGCGAAAAGCGCATCTCAGCCTTCACCCCGGAACGCTCATCTGTCTATTAGCCTTGATCTAATAATCCGCGCACATGATCCGCAATGGCCAGGGATGACGTCAGGCCAGGGCTTTCCATGCCATAGAGGCCGATCATACCGGGCACTGTATGTGTCTGGGGACCATCGATGCGAAAATCATCTCCCGCCATTCCCGGTGGATTAAGTTTTGGTCGAATACCTGAATAGCCCGGGATTAATGCGTCATCAGGTAATGCCGGATAATAGCGCCGAACCGCATCATAAAAACTTTCAGCGCGGCGTGGATCTACCTCATAACGGTTTGGATCATTAAGATCATCAATCCATTCGGTATCAGGTCCAAACCGCAACCCACCACCCAGATCAATTGTCACATGGACACCCAGCCCTGCCTGGGCTGGGATCGGATAGATCAGACGATGAAACGGAGAACGCGCAGCCGTCACAAAATAGCTGCCCTTGCAATAATATTGCCCCGGTATCGTCTGGACGGGGACTCCTTCAATCGATCGGGCAACAGTCTGGCTGTGCAGGCCTGCCGCAATTACCACCTCATCTGCCAGTAACACCATCGGCTCCGCGCCACCAACCTTCAGCGATATCCCCTGCCCCTCCACGCGCCCGCCTAGAACTGGGCTGTTGCAGGCAATCATGGCACCATGGGATTCCGCATCCCCCTGATAAGCCAGCATTAAGGCGTGACTGTCGATGATGCCAGTGGAGGGCGACAGCAGGGCGTGGGTACAGAACAAAGCAGGTTCCATCCGCATCGCTTCGGCGGCTGAAATCCATTCCAAATCCATCACACCATTGTTGCGAGCTTTCTCCAGAATCCCATCCAGCACAATGTCTTCTGCTGCAGAGGTTGCTACGATCAGCTTACCGCAGCGCCGATATGGGACGCCATGCGTCTCACAATATCGATACAGTGCCTCCTTCCCCGCCACGCAAAATCGCGCTTTTAAACTGTCCTTTGCGTAATATATTCCCGCATGGATGACCTCGCTGTTGCGAGAACTGGTTTCACTGCCGATGATGTCGGCGGCTTCCAGAACAATGACCTCCCTGCCAGATTCCGCCAAGGCCTTGGCACAGGCCAGACCTATGACACCTGCCCCAATGACGACGGTTTGAACATGTTCCATATTATCAACAAACACTCTGTATCATTTGCAAATTCGCCCAAGACGCATAGGCTGAACCATCTTCAGTAAACGTCTCAAAATCATCACAACAGTCAAGGTGGAATGATCCGTGGCCAATCATAAAAAAATCAGCGATGACACACTTGCCGTTCATGCCGGTCGGCACCCGCAGGACAATTTCGGTGTGGTCAATCCACCAGTATATCATGCCTCCACAATCCTGCATCCGACCCTGGACTCCTGGGAAGGGCGTAAGGCAGGCGGCAGCCATAATTCACATGGACATTCCATCACCTATGGCCGTCATGGCACGCCAACCCAATTTGCCCTACGAGATGCCTTGAATGCGCTTGAAGGGGCAGCGGATACTGAGCTGGTACCCAGTGGTATGGCAGCTTGTGGCCTGTGCTTCCTGGCCTTCGCCGAGCCTGGTGCACATTTTCTAATTCCTGACAGCGTCTATGAACCTGTGCGCAAAATGGCGATGGGGCATTTGACGCAATTGGGCTGCATTCCAGAATTCTATGACCCTGCAATTGGGGCGGGAATTGCCGACCTGATCCGGCCTGAAACCAAAATGATCTGGACCGAAGCCCCTGGCTCCCTGACCTTCGACATGCAGGATATTCCAGCCATTGTAAAAGTGGCGAAAGAAAAAGGTGTCGTAACCGGAATCGACAATACCTGGGGTGCTGGTTACTTCCTGAAACCATTGCAAATGGGCATTGACTTGTCGGCCCATGCCTTGACGAAATATCCCTGCGGTCATTCCGACACGATGCTGGGCAGCATTTCATGTGCGACAGATGCGCTGTTTGCAAAGATACAGGTTGCCAGCCGCGCCTATGGCAACAGCGTCTCCCCCGATGATTGCTATCTGGTTCAACGCGGCTTGCGCACCATGCCAACACGCCTGCATCGGCATTTTGACAGCGGCCTGAAAATCGCCCAATGGCTGGAACAGCGCCCGGAAGTATCCCGCGTCTTGCATCCAGGATTGGAAAGCCATCCCGGCCATGCAATTTGGAAGCGGGACTTTACCGGTGCCTGCGGCCTGTTCAGCATGATTGTGGATGCCCCGGACCGTGATCGTCTGGCAGCTATGATCGAAGGCTATGATCTATTCGGTATCGGGGCCAGTTGGGGCGGATTTGAAAGCCTGGCTGTCACCTCCTTCCCCAAGCGAACACGAACCGCCACGGAATGGACTGAAACCGGACAGGTAGTGCGCCTGCACATAGGGTTGGAAGCAATAGAAGATCTGATCGCCGACCTGGAAGCCGGTTTTGACCGTTTGGCCGGACGATAAAACAAGTCGAAGGAGTTTGCCGTGATGATCACCCGTGTGGCAGCATGCATCACACTGGTTCTAGCAATGTTGCTGACCCAATCCGTCGCCTATGCACGAGACCCTGTGCGGGTTTTTGCCGCCGCCAGCCTGACGGAGCCCTTAACCCAACTTTTTGCCCAACAAGAGGGTGTTGATGGTGTATTTGGCTCCAGCGGTACTCTGGCGCGGCAGATTGAGGGGTGGGCGCCGGCGGACATTTTCATCAGCGCCAATCCTAAATGGTCCCAGTATCTGATGGAAAAAG
>JARGPE010000252.1 GCA_029212835.1 Alphaproteobacteria bacterium
CATCGCCGCCGCGCGCACCGCACCGACCACAGCGGGATGATCCGGTGGCACCAACCCCCGGCTTTCTTGCGTATCAAGATACAGCGCGCCGGAGGCATCCAGAAAGCGTCTCAATGCGGCACCCGCGCCGATTGCGCCTCGCCCGCTGACGACCAGGGGGCGTCGGGATCTGCGGATTGCGGCAACCGCCGCTGTCAGAACGGCTGCATCGGGGGCGATGCGGCGCGCTGGTTTGGCCGTCAACCAATCCTCTAGAATCAAGGCGGGCGGAACCGAGACGCGCAGCACATCTGTTGGAAATTCGATATAGGCGGGTCCGGCCTCTCCATTGTCACCCGTGGCGCAGGCAATTGCTTCGTCAAATTCTCGCAGGGCCTGTTCGGGAACCCGTGCGGTGCGCGAATAGCGCGTGACCGGGGCCATGATGTTGACATGGGGAATGTCCTGCAGCGGGCCCATATTGGTCTGGGGGCGGGGCGGGCATCCGCCGATCAACAGCACCGGCACCCGCGCCAGATGCGCATTGGCGATGCCCGATACACAATTGGTAACCCCCGGCCCGGCGGTTGCCAGACAAACACCCAGTTCCCCGGTCAGTTCCGCATGGGCATGGGCCATGTGAACTGCCGCGCCCTCATCACGCACATCGACAATCTGCACGCCGCCCTGGGCCAGAAAGTCCCAGATCGGTTGAATATGCCCACCTTGAAGGCCAAACACCCGCTTTACCCCTCGGCGGATCAAGGATTCGGCAATCCAGGCGGCAACGCTGTGGCGGTCCGTGTTCAGGTCTTCCTGTATCTTTGGGTCGGGGTTTTTCATGTTTTTTCTCCTGCCGCTTCAGGCGTGGATTTCGTATACATATCACGCAGGCTGCGATGCAGAATCTTTCCCGTCGCATTGCGGGGCATCTGATCCGGGGCCAGGAAGGTGATTTCACGGGGTCGTTTGAACCCGGCCAAATGGTCGCGCGACCACGTGATCAGCGCCTCTGCGCTGTGGTTGGCACCATCCTGCAGGACCACGGCGGCAACCACCCGCTCGCCCCATTTTGAATCACTGACCCCAAATACGGCGACGTCGCGAATATCGGGGTGTTTGATCAGGGCTTGCTCAACCTCTGACGGATACACATTTTCCCCGCCGGTGATGATCAAGTTCTTCTTGCGGTCCAACAGGCGGATGAAGCCGTCTTCGTCGCGCATGCCAACGTCACCGACGCTCAGATAGCTGCCGCGCATCGCCTCTGCGGTTTTTCCCGGTTGTTTCCAATATCCATCGAATTGATAGGGGCTGGAGCTATACAGCTCGCCGGGTTGACCATCTGGAACCTCGTTGCCGTCATCGTCCAAAAACCGGATTGGCGCAGACCCGACAACCTCTCTGCCGACCGTGCCCAGATGATCAAATTGCTCCTCTGGCTGCAACATTGTGACCCATCCGGCTTCGGTCGATCCATACAGTTCGAACAGGCCTGAATTGGGAAACATCTCCATGATTTTGCTCTTGGTACTTGCGAAGGACGGCGCAGAGGAGATCAACAGTTTTTCGACATTGGTTGTGTTGCTGCGGCGATCTGCCGGGATGTCCAGCATCATGGAATAATGCGTCGGCACCAGGGAGGTGAAGGTCGATTGCCCCAAGGCCACCAGGCACAGCTCTGGATCAAAGCTGGGGCGGGAGAATATTGTGATCGACGCACCGCAATACAGGAATGAGGTGAAAAAGTTCAGGGAATTCGCATGACACATTGGCATGACCAACAGGGCATCATCGCGGCGGTGCAGACGAAACTCGATATCTGTCATTAAGGCCAGCATCGCCATGCCCCGATGGCTGCGGATCGCACCCTTTGGATTGCCGGTGGTGCCGGAGGTATACATCAGGCACCAGGGATCGTCTGGCAGAACAACGGTTTCGGGTTCCCGGTCTGACGCGGCGGCCAGCAGATCCTCATATCCCAGGAAGCCAGTCTTGCAGGGGCCGTCGATCTGGATGAATCGGTTCTGTGGTGTCACCAACTCCTCGCGCACGATTTCCAGTGTTGGGATCAACACATCCTCAACAATTACAGCCGTTGCGCCGCAATCATTGATAATGAAGGCTGCTTCTGGGCCGGTCAGCCGGAAATTGATCGGGACTGGGATCAATCCCGCCTTGGCCGTCGCGGTATAGATTTCTGCCCATTCCAGGCGGTTATAGGCCAGCACCGCAACCCGGTCGCCCTTTTTCAGACCCAGACCCGTCAGCGCATTGGCCAGGCGACAGGCGCGGACATTCCATCGTGAAAAGCTCCAGGTCCGGGTCAAGTCCCGGACACCCGTTGCATCGGGGCGCAGGCGCGCATGGGCGCTCAAAATCTGGCCGGTGGTCAGCACGATTGGGGTCATGATGCTACCTTCTCGCCCATATGGGCCTGTGCATGGTCTTGGGCGGATCGCGACAGCTTTCGCGCGGCGGTGTCGATATGGGATTGTGCCAGGGACTGGGCCAGATCGGGATCGCCCGCGACGATGGCTTCCGCGATTTCCGTGTGCTGGTCCCAGATTTCAGGGGGCGGTTCGGCATGGCGCAGCACATCGGCCATGACCCGCCGCAGAAACCGCCAGTGAGGCTCGGCAGATTCGGCCAGCACCGCATTGCCGGAATAGGCGTACAGGCATTTATGGAAGGCCTCATCCTGGCGGATCTGATCGCTAAACGACGCCGCGCGGACCGCGTCGCGCCCCGCCTGCAGAATGCGGCCCAGTCTTTCCTCAACCGCCGCGCGATTGATCTGTTGGTCCCGCACCCGCTGCGCCGACGCTCTTGCCGCATAGGCGTCCAGCACGGCGCGAATGTCATAGTGATTGTTCATGCGCCCGAAATCCAACGCCGCAACCTTCAGTCCGCGCGTGCCGATCTCCTCCACCAGCCCGTCCGCTTTCAACAGCGCCATGGCCTGCTGCACCGGCTGGCGCGACACGCCCAGATCGGTGGCCAGTTGCTCCTGAATCAAATGCGCCCCGGTCGGCAACCGCCCATCCAGAATCTCATCCAGAATCGCGGAATACACCCGCTCCGTAAGCCCCGCTGTCTGCGTCAATGGTTTTATGGTTTATTAAGCCCCGAATTCTGAATTCAGAGTTCAATAATGGAAAATGGCGTTGGGGTCAAGGGGGAGGCGAAGAGTGGGTAAGGCTGCGGGAACGTCAAATTCCTCAACAGGCAATAGACCTATGCGTAAACGATGATGTGGGAGGTATAAGGAAAAATGGTGGCGGATCAGGGATTCGAACCCCGGACACACGGATTATGATTCCGCCGCTCTAACCAGCTGAGCTAATCCGCCACGATGCGCTTGGCATCTTCTCTGCAGTCTGGGGCGCGAGGGCCTTTGAACTGCGGAGGTGCGCTTCAATATAAAGACTGACCCGGCCTGTCAAGCGGCGACATTGCTTGAACTCGACATTCCTTGCCTTAAAATCCATCCACCGCCCAAAACGCGGCTTTTGGCGTCGTCGTTCTGGGCATAGAAAACACAGGCCTGACCGGGCGACACGCCAAATTGCGGCTGGTCAAACTGTACCGTGACGTCGCCCAGCGGCGTTGTGGCGACGGTGGCGGGTACCGGGGGCATGGTGTTGCGGATTTTCACCAGCACCGATTGTGGCCCATCGGACAGGCGCGACGGGTGCAGCCAGTTGACGGTGCCCAGGGTCAGGCTGCTGACCGCCAGGGCCTCATGCGGCCCGACGATGACCTGCGCGTTTTCGGGGTCCAGGCGGATAACATACAGCCGGTCGGTGTCATCAGCGCGCCCGCCAATGCCAATCCCCTTGCGCTGGCCAATGGTATAGCGCAGCACGCCGTCATGCTGGCCCAGCACAGTGCCATCCAGATGCACGATATTGCCGGGGCGGGCGGCCTCCGGGCGCAGCTTCTCCACGATGCGGGCATAGGACCCGTCGGGCACGAAACAGATGTCCTGGCTGTCTGGCTTGTCGGCGACAGGCAGGTCGAAATAGTCGGCCAGCAGACGGGTTTCCGCCTTGGTCAATCCGCCCAGCGGGAAGCGCAGGTAATCCAACTGCTCCTGCGTTGTCGCGAACAGGAAATAGCTCTGGTCCTTGCCGGGGTCTACGGCGGCATGCAGCTCCGAGGGGCCGTCTGTGGGGCGTTGGCGCCGGATGTAATGGCCGGTGGCCAGCGCGACAGCGTTGAGTTCCTTTGCGGTGCTCAAGAGGTCGCGGAATTTCACGGTCTGGTTACAGCGCACACAGGGGATCGGTGTCTCGCCCCGTGCATAGGAATCGGCGAAATCTTCAATCACCGCATCGCGAAAGGCGCTTTCGTAATCCAGTACATAATGGGGAATGCCAATCCGGTCGGCCACATTGCGGGCGTCATGGATGTCCTGACCGGCGCAACAGGCCCCCTTTTTCTGGATCGCCGCGCCGTGGTCATACAGTTGCAGCGTGATGCCCACCACGTCATAGCCCAATTCCTTCAACAGGGCGGCGGTGACGGAGGAATCAACTCCGCCAGACATGGCGACAACCACGCGCGCGCCGGCGGGCATGTCCAGGATGGCCGGGTTAAAACCGGCGAGAAGGGTTTCTGCGCTGCTCATAAGGCCTGAGATATAGGAAAAGGGGGCCGGAACGCAAGGGTGTGTGTGCCAGGAGGCAGGAAACCCGATTTTACCGGAACATCATTACCGGGATTTTACACAGGCGCAGCATGGCGCTGGTGGTGGATCCGATGATCAGATTGCGAATACGGGAATGGCCATAGGCACCCATGACCAGCAGATCGATGGA
>JARGPE010000253.1 GCA_029212835.1 Alphaproteobacteria bacterium
GGTTTTGAGCTTGCCCTTGAAACTGCAATGGCGCGGGTTAAACGCCTTGGTGAGTGCGGCGTCCTGGTGATGATCGATCTGGATGGCTTCAAGGCGATCAACGATACCCATGGGCATCAGGTGGGCGATCTGGTCCTGGCAACGGTCGGGACTGTCTTGAACAGACATACACGCTTTACTGACAGTGCCGCCCGCATCGGAGGGGATGAATTCGCCCTGATCTTAACCGCAACAGATGCGAAAGGCGCAAAACTGCGTGTGCGCAAGCTGGATCAAATTCTAAACTGCAGCTCAGTTCCGTGGAATGGCATTCGCATCCCTATTCGCGCTTCATTCGGATCTGTCCCCTATGGCCCCAGGGATGAAGCTGACAGTCTATTCGCCAAGGCAGACGCAGCTATGTATGACCGCAAACGCAACAAGGAAACCCCCGTCTAGCCAATTCCAACCCATTAGCGTCGCAATCAGGAAACCGCACTCAGAAATCTGGACCCAAGCTGCTGCCTTAGGTGAGCGCATATAGCGACACTGGCAAGACATAGATGTGAGCGCATAAATGGGCCTGAACTCAATAGACGCAATGAAAAAGGCACCACGGCAACATGGTGCGATGGAATATTCCGACGCTCCTACCGATTTGGATGTGATGCGGGGCTATCGCCTGCAGCGCTTGCGTGATGCCCTGAAAGCTGGTGATTATGCTGGTGGACTGTTCTTCAATCAGTTGAACACTCGTTACGCGACGGACGCCACCAATATGCAGGTTTGGTGCGCACATTATGAAACCCGCTGCGTCTTTGTATGCACGGACGGGCCGGTCGTTTTGTTCGATTACGCCAATCACCCCCATTTGGCGACCGATCTGCCGGGCGTAGATGAATACCGTGTCATTCCATCATTCTATTTCTTCACGGTCGGACCACGCGGCGAAGATCGCGCAAAGATGTTCGCCGATCAGATCGCAGACTTGGTTAAGACCTATGGTGGCGGCAATAATCGCATCGCGGTCGATCATGTCTCCATCATGGCGGCAGGGGCCTTGCGCGACAAACAGATCAGCCTGCATGACGGCGAAGGACTGGCGGAAATGGCCCGCGCCATCAAGTCACCGGAAGAATTGATCCTGATGAAAGCATCCATGAATGCCTGCGAACAGGCCATTCGGGAAATGCGCGATATCCTAGAGCCAGGAATCACCGAAAACGCTCTATGGGCCAAACTGCATGAAGTGAATATCCGTATGGGCGGTGAGTGGATTGAAACCCGGCTGCTCTCGGCTGGTCCTCGCACCAATCCCTGGTTCCGGGAATGCTCTATGCGCCCAATTGAATTGGGCGACATGGTTAGCTTCGATACAGATCTGATCGGACCTTATGGCTATTGCTCTGATATCTCTCGCGCCTGGCTGTGTGGCGCCGATCAGGGGGATATAAAACCCACCGATGAACAACGCCGCCTCTATGCGAAAGCCTATGAGCAGATCGAATACAACATCGCAACGCTGGGCCCGCACAAATCATTCCGCGAAGTCACGGAATCGGCCTGGATCATCCCCGACGAGTTCCAATCCAACCGTTATCCAAGCTGTATGCATGGCGTCGGTCTGGCCGACGAATATCCATCGATCAAGCATCGCGCCGATTTTGATGCCAAGGGCTATGATGGGATGTTTGTTCCAGGCATGGTTGTCTGTGTCGAAAGCTTCATCGGTGTTGAGGGCGGTCGCGAGGGTGTGAAGCTGGAAGAACAGGTGATCATCACCGAAACTGGTGTAGAGCGCATGTCGACCTATCCTTTCGAGACTGACTGGCTCTAATCAGTTCGGCATCCGGGAGCATCTGAATTCTTAGCATCCCATGCGGGGTGCTATGCCTTCGCGTAATGTCTTTGCTACGAAGGGTATGGTATCGTCAGGATGCACCGTCACCTTGACCGCATCAATGATGGCATAGTCTCCGGCGGAATTCAGACGCCACAGATTAGGTGCTTGCGCTCCACCGAATTCCTGATCCAGACAATAGGGATCTGAATCACCGTGGATAATCAGCATCGGCCCGCCAAACTGCTTTGCAGCCAACCTTAGTTGTTCGCGCAGCGTCGCGAAGGCATCACATTTTGATCGGCTCGCCCCCTCACAAGCGCCACTGCCCCAAGGCTCGGTTATATCAGCCTGCATGGCAACGACCATCGCCGCCGCCTTCGCACTCTTTGCCTGTTCCACGGCCTGGTCCAGCCAGACTCTATTGGCTTGCTCTCGCGCCGTGACTTGGGCCAAGGCGAAATCAATATCGTCGATCAGAACCTGGGCACGCCCATTGTTAGTGCCAACGACATGCAGGGTCAGAAAGGTTACCCCATCGTCGCTCCAACGGGCATTTTCCGGATATCCATCCTGGCGTGTAACGATTAACTCCGCAGGACTGTCTGGCGCAGGCTCACAGAAAATCTGACGTAGGCGCGACAGGCGGTCATATTCACGCATCGCCAAACCGGTGGAGTCACGGTCACAGTCGGTCCAATCATTATCACCGGGCGTATAGAAAACGCGCCCCGGTTTCAGGCCATAAAGAGTATCATGAACGGATTGAAACAGACCATCGCTGCAAACAACCTTGCTGCCCTTGAAGTCTCCGACATGGATCAAAAACGGTGCAGGATCTGCCTTAATCGCAGGGACAATTTGATTGTCAAAAACCTGCTGTTGACCGTCAGTATAAGGCAAATCACTCAAGACAATGAAATCACCGGCCTTTGCTTCCGCACCGGCAACAAGGAAGATCACGACCAAAGCACCACACCAAGATTGAAACGACATGCTTACGCTCCATACACGATCCGATCACTGGACAGGATAGCATCAGCGCATGACGTCTGTCTGACGGTTCTATGACGGGTCAGGCATCTCTGGCATACATGTAATCCCGCGTCAGAGGCACGGTTTCCAACTGCTTTGAAAGCTGGATTTGGAAAACCATCAGCGTGTCATAGCGAAAACTCATTTCAGAGGCCGCTAAGTAGAACTCCCACATCCGGCAAAAACGCGCGTCATAGATCGCCTCCGCCTTGTCCCAGTTCTGCAAAAAGCGGTGCCGCCAATGTTTTATGGTCTCAGCATAATGCAGACGCAGGATTTCAATATCGGTCATCCAAAGATGGGTTTTTTCAATGCGAGGGGTCACTTCTGAAAGGGCCGGAATATAGCCACCGGGAAAAATGTATTTCCGAATGAATGGGCTGGTTATGCCCGGCCGGTCATTCCGCCCGATTGAATGAATCAGCGCCACACCGTCGTCGGTCAAAAGGGACTGAACCTTATCAAAAAATACCTGATACTGAGGCACGCCGACATGTTCGAACATGCCCACAGAGACGATGCGATCAAACTGTCCCTTAACATCACGATAGTCTATTAGTTGGAATTTAACGCGATCTGACAGGCCCTCCTCCTCGGCACGTTTCTGGGCCACAGCCAGCTGTTCAGTCGACAGCGTAATCCCCAGAACATGAACGCCCTCAACTTGCTTGGCGATGCTAAGAGCCATACCGCCCCAACCGCAGCCAATGTCGAGGACCTGCATACCCGACTTTAAAAGAAGCTTGTTGGCAATGTGGTGCTTCTTAGCTGCTTGCGCCGCTTCCAAGGTTACATCCGGTTGTGGAAAATAGGCACAAGAATACTGACGGTCCTGATCCAGGAATAAATCATAAAGGGCCCCGGACAGATCATAGTGATGCGCCACATTCCGGCGGGACAGCGTGGCCGGATTTATCTGATGAATTGTCCGCATCAAAAACCCCAAGGCACGGCTGATGCTTGCGGGCATTACAGTCCCTGATGTACCGGAAACATTGCGCCCGACAAGCTCCAAGAAATCCCAAATACGCCCACCAGTAAAGGACAGGCGCCCATCCATATAGGCCTCTGCAAATCCTGGATCAGGATTCAGCGCAATTTTCCAAGCAACTGATTTATCATGAATATGCAGGGTAAGTGGCTCTGCCCTGGAGACCTGGTCTCCGGCTTCCCTAGGATCGCCATACTCTTTACGTTTGCCCGATCCATCGACAAGAACCAAGTGCCCTCGCCGGATTAAACGCTTCAATACTAGATCTAACATCACGTCCAGATTTCTCCCCGGACACTGTAAAAACCATACTCCTACGACAGTGGTTCAAAATCCTAGCATATGAATTCTACTAAAATCGAGTATTTAACTCATTCATTTTTTTGCAGTTATTCAACCGCATCTCTAATACGCCGCCATTTAGCGACATTCTTATTGTGTTCATTCAAAGTTTCAGCGAATGCGTGCCCGCCCGTACCATCGGCGACAAAGAACAAATCTTTTGTCTGCATCGGCTGTAATGCGGCAACCAGGGCGTCCCTGCCTGGATTGGCAATAGGGCCTGGCGGCAATCCCGTGACTTGATAGGTGTTATAGGGACTGTCCAGCTTCCAATCCTGTCTCGTTAGTAGGCGCCCCAATGGCCCTGCCCCCTGTGTCAGGGCATAAACGATTGTGGGGTCCGACTGAAGCCGCATGCCCTTGCGCAACCGATTTATAAATACGCCAGCAATATGCGCACGCTCCTCGGCGAGACCGGTTTCCTTCTCCACAATTGATGCCAGAACAACGGCCTCATCGGGGGTGTTATAAGGCAGATTTTCTGCCCGAGCCTCCCATAATTCCTGCAAGGCCTGATTCATTTGCGACTGCAGCCGCTCAACAATAGATTGCCGACTATCCCCTCGACGATACTGGTATGTTTCAGGAAACAGCGTGCCCTCCGCCGGTTTT
>JARGPE010000254.1 GCA_029212835.1 Alphaproteobacteria bacterium
TTTTGATTTCAGGCTTTCGATACGATGAACTGTGCTCATTTTTGTAGTATCTCCCATATGCGTTACGACCGTAGCGGTCCGGTGTTCAAATCCGACGGAACCACGATCAACGATTGGAAAGACATCAAGGCGAAGAATCGACACCTAACGAAGCCACGGGACTATAAATCAAAGGTCAAAGCTTGGCAGTGTCGTATCTTTCTGTGGTGAGATGAGCCTCCTTTCCTGACGCCTTGAGCAAAGCAATCGGCTATTCGCTCCCGCCCGTTCAGGCACAAACACCTGCTGTCGGACTAAGGTTCCGCCTGATGACTCGTTCAATTACGAAAGTCACCTCACGTTTCCGTGCCGGTTATCAAGGGATTGGGTTCGTGGCGACGCCCATCATTGCATGTGGCAAGTTGAACCCGCCGTCCCGCACCCTTGATGACGATCACTCCCTACTGGAATAATTCGTCAGACGCGGTATGTAATAGCCTACTACACTCATTCTGAATGTGAAGGAAAATCGATGGTGCAACGCAAACTAGTTGTCGGGATCAGCGGCGCGTCCGGCGTCGTCTACGGAATCCGACTGTTGGAGGCGCTGCGAACCTCTGGGGTCGAGACACATTTAATTATGTCCAAAGCGGCAGAAATGACCCTGGCCTATGAAACAGATCTCAAACCGCGCGATGTGCGCGCCCTTGCGGATGTCTCTTATGTTATCGGGGATGTTGGTGCCCCCTGTGCCAGCGGTTCCTTTCCATCAGGTGGTATGGTGATTGCCCCCTGTTCCATGAAAACGCTGGCAGAAATCGCGACAGGGGTGACCGCTAATTTATTGAGCCGGGCTGCGGATGTTGTGTTGAAAGAGCGTAGACGCCTGGTTCTGATGGCCCGGGAAACGCCGCTGACGCTGGTCCATCTGCGCAACATGGCGACTGTTACAGAAATGGGCGGGATTATTGCCCCCCCGGTCCCAGCGTTTTATGCAAAGCCTGCCAGTCTGGACGATATGATTGATCATTCCGTCGGGCGTGTCCTGGACTTATTCGGAATAGAGACGGATTTGGTGCGGCGCTGGAAAACTGAAGAACCGTCGATTGTAAAATCTGACAGTCTTTAGTGGCCTTAGATCAGCGATTCCTTGGGACTTTCTCCGCCCAAAGCCGCCGTAATGTCATTGGCAATGCCGCGGATCAATCTGCCCAAAGAGGGAAGTTGCTTATCCTCGATCCGAGCCAGAGGGCCGGAAATGGAAATCGCGGCAACAGGCTCCCCGAATTCATTGTAAATTGGCGCGGCGAGGCAGCGCAGCCCAACCGCATGTTCCTCATCATCGATGGCATAACCTCGCGCTCTGGCCTGGTCGATATCTGCCGCAAGTGCTGATGCATTCCGAATGGTCTTGTCGCTATATTGTTTAAAGGTCAGGTTTTGAATGCGCTGTTGGGCAGCTTGAGCACTTAATCCCGACAACAAGGCCTTGCCAACGCCCGACGCATGCAGCGGCGCCCGTCCACCAGGAGGCGCCAGGGCACGCATCATCTGGCGGCTTTCGACCTGTGACAAATAGATCGTTTCCAGCCCTTCCAGAATGGCCAGGTTTACGGATTCACCACTTTCTTCCATAGCGCGGTGCATATGGGGTCGCGCGATGGCGACCACATCCCGATTGCGCAGGAACCCTGTCCCCGTGATAAAGGCCTGAACGCCGGTGAACCACAGACCCCGTTCCGCATCCTGGGTGACGAATCGGCGCGACTCTAGGCTTTTGAGAAGCCTATGCGCGGTAGAGGGGGCCAGATCCGCCCGATGGGCCAAATCCCCCAGAGCAGCCCCTTGCGGATGGGCTGCGACATCTTCCAGCAGCGATAAGGCCCGGTTCAAGGATCGAACACCGGTATCACTGTCGCTGGATTTCACCGCTGTACCATCAATGCCGACAGGTCGATTGGCAGGGCGGCCTCGTCGGGGCTTCTGGTCCAAATTCTTAGCCTTTTGATCCATTTTGTATTCTCCCGGCATCGCTGACCCAAACTTGTCGTCATTTTTCCATCCAGTGGAAATGCTCATGAAATGATTTGACCCTAGGCTGCGGTTTTTGCAAGCAAACAGCGCGTCGCTCTCTTATAGTGCGGCGGAAAGATATTAATGAATGTTCAGAACTAAAGAGGGGAAGCGCAGCTATGCGCCGTCAGCACCGCACTAAGATTGTCGCCACTTTGGGTCCCGGCACGGGGGATCAGGAGTCCATTCAGGCCCTGTTTGAGGCCGGGGTGGATGTGTTCCGGTTGAACTTCAGCCATGGTGCCCATGAAGAACATAAGGCGCGGCTGGATATCATTCGGGGGTTGGAGCAGAAATTTGCCCGTCCTATTGCGGTTATGATGGACCTGCAAGGCCCGAAACTGCGTATTGGCACCTTCAAAGATGGTCCCATCGAATTGGTCGAAGATACGACATTCCGATTGGACCTGGACGCACAGCCCGGCGATATCAATCGTGTGACATTGCCGCATCCGGAAATTTTCCAGGCGTTAGAGCGGGATGCTGAATTGCTGTTGGATGATGGTCGGATACGATTGGTAGTTACTTCCTGTGGTCCTGATTTCGCAGAATGTAATGTCGCCGTTGGCGGTCCCCTGTCAGAGCGTAAAGGGGTGAACGTGCCAGGTGTCCTGTTGCCCTTGTCTCCGTTGACGGAAAAGGACCTGATTGACCTGAAATATGGTCTCAGCCTTGGCGTTGATTGGGTCGCCCTTAGCTTTGTGCAGCGGGCTGAAGATATTGAGGAAGCCCGCGCCCTGATCAAAGGGCAGGCCGGTATTCTGGCCAAGCTGGAGAAGCCCTCAGCAATTATTGAATTGGACGCCATTGTAGCCGCCGCCGATGCCCTTATGGTGGCGCGCGGTGATCTGGGTGTGGAAATGCCGCCAGAAGATGTTCCCGTGCTGCAACGGCGTATTATCAATGCCTGCCGTATGGCCGGGAAACCTGTCGTTGTGGCCACCCAGATGCTGGATTCCATGGTGGAGCGACCCGTTCCAACCCGGGCAGAAGCGTCCGATGTGGCAACCGCAGTTTATTCCGGTGCCGATGCCGTAATGCTGTCAGCGGAAACTGCTGTTGGTGATTATCCCGCCGAATCCGTTCGCATGATGAATCGTATCATTGAACGGGTGGAACGGGACCCCGTCTATCGCGAAGGGATGGAGGCTCAACGCCAAGTGCCGGAGCCAACCACCGCAGATGCCGTCGCCTCTGCTGCGGCACAGATTGCCAAGACGCTGAATGTGAATGCGATTGCGACCTATACCACGTCGGGATCAACAACCCTGAGGATTGCCCGGGAACGTCCTATGGCCCCTATTCTGGGCCTGACCCCGCGCGATGATACTGCCCGGCGTCTGGCGCTGGTCTGGGGCGTCCATTCGGCACGGGTACCAGATGCAGCCAGCCTGGACGATATGTCAGAAACCGCCACCCATCAGGCGAAAATCGATGGGTTCGGCAATATCGGTGACCGTATCGTGATTACTGCTGGCGTCCCGTTCAGCACACCGGGCAAAACCAACCTGCTGCGCATCGCGCGTATCGGCGGGACGACAGAATTGGAATAGGTCAGACCGCGCTTTCGCCATAATACAAAGTGACGGAATGCTTTGCTTCGGCAAAGAACAGGAAGCGTTCGGCAATCAGGCCAACCATTGCAGTCAACACCGATACGGCCAACAGGCCAATTGTGATGGCCCCTTCGCTGTATCGGGTCATAAAGATTGCGATTATGGGGAATACAAATCCCCACAGAATTGTTAGCCGTCGCAGCCGGGCCGCGTGCTTCCGGGCAATTTTAAAGCCCATTTCGGTCAGCAGGTAGTTATCTCCCTGATGGGGAGCTTCGAACAGGGTAACCTTGCCCATGCTGCCCAGACCAGTGGCGCTTTCTGCTGTGGATCGGGGTTTGGCCAGGGCGATTGCCTGCCAATATATGACCTTGGCGATCAGTCCAACCAACAGCAGGGAGATACTGAGCAGGATCAGAAAGACACTGGCAAAGCCCAGGAAGAAGGAAAGGGCGTTTAACAGTACCGCTCCACTGGCCAGCGACAGGATCAGGTAACACAGCGGCGTCCAGACATTTGACCAGGCCGGAATGGTCCGCAAAGAGGCATAGATCATGGCTGTGCAATAGACCGTCACCAGACACAGGCCCACCGTCACGGCGGCAATCGCGGGCTGCCAGGGGGCGGTCATATCCGGGATGATAAGGCGGGCAACGCCATAGATCAGGGCGGGGCCGAATGTTACTAAGGCAAACAGCCCTTCCCGGCTCAACCAGGAGGTCCGCCACTGGCTCAATGCCCGCCAGGCCCGCTCAGGATGGCCTAAATGCGCCGTTGAGGACAGTAAACCTGCGATTATCAATCCAAGGGCTGTGCAGATTACGATCAAGGTAATGGCCGGATCGGCGGGAATGAGGCCCGCAATGTCCATCAAGATAAACAGCGTCAACAGCCCATAACCTGCGCCCGATGCCGTGGTAAAGAAAATGACCGATTTAGCCGGATGCATAAGGACGCCTCACAAAGATAGAATTTTATCGAGCCACCGGGCCATAACACCCGCAGAGCTGTCGGCTACCGGGGATAATCCCGCGCCGCCCATCGCCTCTTCTGCAACGGTTTTGCGCGGACGGGGTGGCAGATACCGGTTCACTGGCTTGCAGTTTTGCTCGGGCATCAGGGCATAGCCACCCCGCGCGGCAGACAGTTTGGAAACCTCACTGTC
>JARGPE010000255.1:0-258 GCA_029212835.1 Alphaproteobacteria bacterium
GGCGCACTGTCCTGTAACGCCTGACTGCGAAAGGCTGGACGGCGTGCGTCGACTCTCCGATATAAGGCTAGAATGCTTATACTGAACTGCAGCATAAAACCCAAGGGTAGTGAATCAGAAGGTATTGGTTCAAAATCGGTCGGTTGCCCGTGAGGCCCTTGGCTTCTATGATGCGCCGCTTGGGAAAAGGGCGGGATTTAAAAAGGGTGACGAGTCTGATGTTGGTTTTAAATGGGATGGGCGACACGGTGTTACGGC
>JARGPE010000255.1:298-4730 GCA_029212835.1 Alphaproteobacteria bacterium
TCCGTGAAAATTCTTCTGGTGGCGACCTTGCCGTTCATGCTGACTGCTTGTGAATCCAGCAAGGATGTCGTTGATGCGGTCAATCCGGTCAAATGGTTTGAAGGCAGCGATGCCGATAAGGCCAAATCTGATACTGAACCCAAACCCATACCAGGGGCTAATGGGCCGTATCCTTCGCTTGGTGCTGTGCCAGATGCGCCAGAAGAGCCTGAAATCAAACGTGAATATATGAAATTGTCCGACGTTCTGGCCGCAGACCGGGAAAATGCGCTTTATACCGACGAGGTCATTCGTCGGGAGGCTCCGCCGGTCCGTCAATCGGCGGCGGTTATGCCAACTACAGTGCCGTCTGAGCCGCCAACCGCTTCGTCGATCACGCCGCCGCCTGAGAGTCCGTCTACGATGCAGGCCCCAAGCCCGGCACCGTCCCCAGCACCAGTATCTGCTCCCGCGCCAGCTCCGGCACCTCAGGCTGCAACGCCAAGTCCAGCGCCCCAGCCAGCTCCAGCGCCGCAGCCCTTAACGACATCATCTGCAGGGACAGCGCCGGTTCAACCTTCTACGCCGCCCCCCTCAGCTGCGCCAATTGCAGAACAGACGGCCAGTGTGGCCGCTGCGCCAACCGCAACACAAATGATTGCAACGATCTATTTCCCCTCTGGAGGGGAAGCGCTGACCGAACGAGATCGCGGGATTCTGAAACAGGTCGCGCAGATCTATAAACGGGATGGTGGCAAGCGTGTCGTTATCGTAGGACATTCCAGTCAATCTGGTGCCCAAGGGTCACAGTCACAGCAGGCGCTTGTGAATTATAAGGTCTCGCTGGACCGTGCCGCTTCGGTTGGTCAGGCATTGGTCGATGCTGGCATTCCATTGGATGATATTGTGGTCGATGCTAGAGGATCCAATGAATTGAAATATTCAGAGGAAACCGCAGCGGGAGAGGCTGGCAATCGCCGGGCGGAAATCTTCCTGCAATATTAAAGGTATAGGAAATCCCTGCGCCTTCAGCTAGGGCCTCCCCCGAGGTCTGATTAGGAAGGTGGTGTTCAGTCGTAGCATGAGGATGCGGTTGTAATGTCCGATTTTCACAGAATAAAACGCCTTCCCCCCTATGTCTTTGCAGAGGTGAATGCGGCCAAGGCTAAGCTACGCCAGGCGGGAGTCGATGTGGTCGATTTTGGCATGGGAAATCCAGACTCCGCGACGCCGCAGCATATCGTCGATAAGTTGGTTGAGGCTGTGAAAGACCCCCGCACACATCGCTATTCAACCAGCCGGGGTATCCCCGGTCTGCGCAAGGCTTTGAGCGGTTATTACGAACGGCGCTTCAATGTTTCGCTGGACCCAGACAGCGAGGTAATTGTCACCCTCGGCTCAAAAGAAGGTTTGGCAAATTTGGCTCAGGCAATCACCAGTCCGGGGGATGTCGTGCTGGTTCCCAATCCTTGCTATCCGATCCACAGCTTTGGTTTCATTATGGCAGGCGGCGCAGTGCGCAGCATGCCCGCCGGGGGCGAAATGGATCAGCCGCTGGATGTTTTCAGGCGCAGTTTCATGGACTCACTGGCCCGTGCTGTGGCGCATTCCATTCCCAAGCCCTTGGCGGTGGTGTTGAACTTTCCGCAAAACCCAACAGCACAATGTGTTGATCTGGATTTTTATGGGGAGGTTGTGGATTTCTGTCGTCATCACGAAATTTTTGTGCTGTCCGACATCGCCTATTCGGAAATCTATTTCGGCGATGTTCCGCCACCCTCAATCCTGGAAATTCCAAATGCGCGGGATATCGCGGTGGAATTTTCTTCTCTCAGCAAGACATATTCCATGCCGGGGTGGCGGATTGGCTTTGCGGCAGGAAATAAGCGGCTGATTGCTGCCCTGGCCCGGATCAAATCCTATGTCGATTATGGTGCCTTTACGCCTATTCAAGTAGCTGCGACCGCGGCATTGAACGGCCCACAGGATTGTGTTGCAGAGGTTCGCGCCCTGTATAAAGAACGGCGGGACGTGTTGGTTGAAGGCTTGGCGCGGGCCGGATGGATTGTACCGTCGCCAGAGGCAACAATGTTTGTCTGGGCTCCTTTGCCGCCGAAATTCTCGAATATGGGCTCTTTGGAGTTTTCAAAATTGCTGCTGGAAAAGGCCGAAGTTGCGGTCGCGCCTGGTGTTGGATTCGGAGAATATGGCGAGGGGTACTTGCGTTTTGGGCTCGTGGAGAATACCCAGCGCATACGCCAGTCACTGCGCAACATCCGCAGTTTTCTTGGCGGGGCGGATGCGTAGACTGGCAATCGTCGGATCGGTATTTGAAATAGGGGGTATTAGACGGCTATGGCCGAGGCATTGAAAGTTGCGGTGGCAGGGCTTGGTACCGTTGGTGCTGGCGTTGTGTCCTTGCTGGCACGGCAGGCGGAGTTGGTATCACAACGCAGCGGGCGTCCTATTCTGGTGACCGCCGTTTCGGCGCGGGATCGCACCCGCGCGCGCGACTGTGACATTGGCTCCATCGCGTGGTTCGACGATGCTGTAGTTATGGCATCTCAGGCCGATTGTGATGTGATCGTCGAACTGATCGGTGGCAGTGAGGGAACCGCAAAGGCGGTCTGTGAGGCTGCGCTGAAAGCCGGACGTCATGTTGTAACTGCAAACAAGGCCCTGATCGCAATCCATGGCACCCAATTGGCACAGCTTGCCGAAGAGCATGGATGTGCATTGAGTTTTGAAGCGGCTGTCGCGGGCGGTATTCCTATTATCAAGGCACTGCGGGAAGGTCTGGCCGGCAATAAGGTTGAAAGTATTCAGGGCATTCTGAATGGCACTTGTAATTACATCCTGTCGACCATGCGCGACACAGGCCGTGCCTATGAAGAGGTACTGCAAGAGGCGCAGGAACTGGGCTATGCCGAATCTGATCCAACCTTTGATGTAGAGGGGATCGATGCCGCCCATAAGCTGGCCATTCTCGCCACTTTGGCTTTTGGTCGGGCGGTGGATTTTGACGGCGTCTATATCGAAGGCATCAGCCGTATTGCAGCCGTCGATATCGATTTTGCTGAAGAATTGGGCTTTCGCGTTAAATTGCTGGGGATGGCCTCTGCTGACAGCGAGGGTGTGATGCAGCGCGTCCATCCGGTTCTGGTCCCAGCGAACGCGCCGATTGCTGGTGTTGAAGGGGTCTTCAATGCGGTCGTGACTGAGGCTGACCCGGTGGGCACGTCAGTTCTGGAAGGGCGTGGCGCAGGGGCGGGGCCGACGGCCTCTGCCGTGCTCAGCGACATCATGGATATCGCCGCAGGGCGTTTTGTGCCAACCTTTGGTGTTCCTCTCTCGGAACTGAAACCGTCTGTCAGTCATCCAATTGAGCGGCGGGAAGGGGCCTATTACGTGCGTTTGCGCGTGATTGATAAGCCGGGCGTGATCGCCGGTGTTACAGCCGCCCTGCGCGACGAGCATGTTTCGATGGAATCGATTATACAACGAGGCCGTGATCCGAATGAACCTGTGGATGTCGTCTTGACGCTGCACGAGACGACGGAAGCGGCAATGAAGCGGGCGCTGGGCCGGATTGAGGAATTATCAGCGGTGATTGAACCGCCCCATGTGATCCGGATCGAACGATAACCGGTGCCCAATAACAATCCGGTGTCGCCGCGCGGCCCGGTTAAGATATGTAATAAGAGGAAGCGATAGATGGCGAATATGGATCGGAATTTGGTGCTGGATGCAGCGCGCGTTACAGAAGCGGCGGCAATTGCCTCTTGGAAATGGTGCGGACGGGGCGACAATATGGCGGCCGACCAGGCAGCGGTGGACGCGATGCGAACCGCGCTGAACCGGCTGGACATTCGTGGCCGTGTTGTGATTGGCGAGGGCGAGCGTGATGAAGCCCCGATGCTGTTTATTGGTGAGGAAGTTGGTACCGGCAACGGTCCGCGCGTCGATATCGCGCTGGATCCGCTGGAAGGGACTTCTATCACGGCAAAAGGCGAGCCTAACGCCCTGGCGGTCCTCGCCTTTGCAGAAGACGGCAAGCTGTTGCATGCACCAGATGTTTACATGGATAAAATTGCTGTTGGGGGTGGTTTTCCTCAAGGCATTGTCGATTTGGATGAAACACCCGCAGAGAATTTGCGCCGTGTCGCGGAAGCAAAGAACTGCAAAATTTCTGACCTGATGGTCTGTATTTTGGATCGGTCCCGTCACGCTGACCTGATCAAAGCGGTACGTGAGGCTGGGGCAGGCATCAATCTGATCGGTGATGGCGATGTTTATGGCGTTATGGCGACCAGCCAGGCCAGCAGCGGCATCGACGTCTATATGGGGTCTGGCGGTGCGCCGGAAGGGGTTCTGGCCTGTGCTGCACTGCGCTGCATCGGGGGACAGTTTCAGGGCCGTCTGATGTTCCGCAATGATGAAGAAAAGGGCCGCG
>JARGPE010000256.1 GCA_029212835.1 Alphaproteobacteria bacterium
CTACCACTGTTTATGTTGCTGGCATGGCGATCCGGGTCCAGTGCCGCAACCCTGACGGAGGCAGAGCGCGTGCAAAGCACAAAGCGCGAGACCTTGGTTTCAGAGATTATCGCCGCACGGGCGACAGTGAAATCATTGGCCCTTGCAGGCCGTTTGCGACCGGTCTGGGCCCAACGTCACGCCGATACCATCAAGGCGTCTCTTGCCAGGGGTTCCGCCGGGGATGCCCATGTCACCATCAGCCATGTGATGAGCCTGGCGACGACCATTTCCATGACTTGTGTCGGGGCCTTGCTGATTCTGGACCATTCCATGACCGTGGGCTCTTTGATCGCCTCAAACATGCTGGCCGGTCGTATGGTTGCACCGATCGCCGGGCTGGTCGGGCAGTGGAAGACATTGCAAAGTGCCAGAGAAGCAGCCCGACGGTTAGAGGCCGTTTTGGCACTGGCAGAAGATGTTGATGCACCAGAACTGCCCTTTGATCGGCCAAAAGGCGTTTTGCGCATTGAAGAATTATCATTCCGCTATAGCCCTGAAGGCGAGGCAGCGATTGAAAAGATCGATGGAACCATCGGGCCTCGGGGGTTGCATTGCATTGTTGGTCGCAATGGCAGTGGCAAGACAACGTTCTTTAAATTGTTGGGGGGGCTGTATCGTCCTGATACGGGGCGAATTCTGTTGGATGGCGCGGATATCGCACAGTTTCCTCGGGCACAGATCGCGCGCTGGATCGGTTTGATGCCCCAGGAAGTCGTCATGTTCAGTGGCTCCGTGCGAGAAAATATTGTCATGGGCGGGGTCGATGCGCGCGACGAGGATGTCGTGGCGGCTGCAAAGCGGGCAGGGGCCCATGAGGCCATCGCCCAACTGCCGCAGGGTTATGAATCAGAAATTGGTGAATCGGGAGGGCGATTGTCTGGGGGGCAGCGGCGGCGCATTTCTGCCGCACGCACAATGATCAGTGATCCGCCGGTCCTGCTCTTAGATGAACCGTCCGGCGATTTGGATGGCGAGGCTGAGCAGGCGCTGGCACGTAGCTTGCGCGAAATGGCTGCAGATCACACGATATTGGTGGCGACGCACTCTCCCTCTCTCTTGGCGGTTGCGGACACAATTTTGGTTTTGGATCGAGGGCGGGTTGCGATGGCCGGTCCTGCGCGCACTATTCTGGAACAATTGCGCGCAGGCGGCGTGCCCGCAAAACGACAGCAATCTGCACCAGTCACAACAGCGACTGGGGCTGCGCCCGTCATAGAAAAGGAAGCCTCGCCCAATGCTGCGGAGTAACGTGAACAGAGGTCCGGCCCGATCAAACCGACTGTATTGTCTGGAAGGGCGCTAGAAATGTCATTCCCCACCCTTGATTCGCAGCCAGAAAGCCCGCTGGATGCCTTGCGAGCCTCCGTCAAAACGGGCTCGTCCCGATTTGCCATTTGGGGGCCATGCGTGTTGTTGGCTATTTTCTTCGCCTGGGCATCCTTAGCCGAGTTGGACGAAGTTTCCGTTGCGATTGGGGAGGTTATTCCGGGGCAGCACACGCAATTTGTGCAGCATTTGGAAGGGGGCGTTATTGAATCCATTCTGGTGCAAGAGGGGGATCATGTAACCGCCGGACAGGCCCTGATGCAATTGAACCTAGCCGGTGTCGGGATCAATCGACAGGAGTTAAAGGTGCGTCTGGATGGGCTCTATCTTGCTAAGGCGCGCCTTACGTCCGAGGCGCAAGGAGGAGACTCGCCCCCTGATTTTCCAGCAGATATAAAGGAATCCCGCCCAGAGATGGTAGAGGCGGAGTTACGCAGTTTTGAAGCGCGACGACGCGATCTGAAGTCTTCTTTGAGTGTTCTGGACGAGCGTAGCCAGCAACGTCGGCTGGAAATTGCGGAATTAGAGGCCCATACTAATTCTGTTCGTCGGGATTTGGCCCTGGTTCAGCAACGCCTTCAAATGTCCGCGGAACTTTTAAAGGAAGGCCTGACTCCGAAGATGGAGCATGTCCAAATCGAAGGGGAAGTAGAAAAATTGAAGGGAGAACTGTCTGTTTTGCAACAGTCCGTCCCACGCGCGCAATCTGCCCTTAGTGAGATTGATGCAGAGCGCACCCGCGTGACAGAACAGTATCGCCGACAGGCGCTGGAGGAATTGGTCTCTATCGAAACCCGAATCGCAGAGTTAAATGAGACCCTGGCGACGGCAACGGATCAGGCTTTGCGTGCAGAAATCAAAAGTCCGATTGATGGAATCATTAAGGATTTGCGAACGAATACGATTGGCGGCGTTATTCGGCCCGGTGAACCAATCGCCGAAATCGTTCCAATCTCCAATGACCTTGAAATTCAAGCGAAATTGGACCCTAAAGACCGTGGTTTTGTGACAGCAGGGCAGCGAGCCGTTGTCAAAATAACGACCTATGATTATGCCCGTTATGGTGGGTTGGAAGGGGTTGTTGAACGTGTATCCGCTAGCACAAGCATCGGTCCGCAAGGCCAAACATACTATGAAGTTGTGGTCCGAACAGATAAAACGTATTTAGGGACGCAAGAGGGTGACTTTCCAATCACACCTGGAATGGAAGCCACAGTAGATATCCATACAGGAACACGAACAGTACTTGATTATATGGTTAAGCCCGTGCTGAAACTACAACATGAGGCCTTCCGCGAGAGGTAGGTTTATGAAATAGACCTGCTGATTGTTTTTAAATGAAATGATATGATGGGGTAAGTTTCGTTTATGTTGTCGGGCTTAGAATCGGGGCATTAAGACGGAGCATTTGGGGTTAAAGGGGCGTCGGTGGCTAGAAAACTGAACCTATTTGGAACGGCAATTCGCGGCATATTGTTTGGCGCGTTAACCTCTTGTGCCTTGATATCGGGAGGGGCGTCTCAGGCTCATGCCCAGTTGATGGCGGAAGAGTTGCGGTCCCTCATTCAGACAAATCCGCGAATAGAAGAGCAGCGCGCAATTTTGCGCCGCGCTCAGGAATCGGTGCGCACCGCCCGATCTGGGTATTTGCCGACAGTTACAGCCACCAGCAGCGTTGGTAAGGAATTGGTTTCCAACGCCACAACGCGGGCGGCGAGAACCCAAGACAGGTTCATGCAGTTTAAGGCACTGGGTATTCAGATCCGACAGGTTTTGTTTGATGGTGGTAATACTGACAACCGTGTTTCATCTGCTTTGATGGCACGTGATAGCGTCGCCTATGCCCTGGAAAGCACTGTGCAGACCGTCATGCTACAAGGCATTACATCCTATTTGAATGTTTTGCGCTTGAATGAGCTGATCCGTGTGGCCCGGGCTCGGGAACGTACGATCCGGGAACAGTTGAATCTGGAGACGGAGCGGGTTGAGCGCGGTGCTGGGATTGAGGTTGATGTATTGCAGGCGAAATCTCGCCTGCAATTGGCTATTGAATCCCGGGTTGATCTGGAAGGGCAGCTACGGCAGGCGGTCGCAGCCTATATTCAGTCCTTTAATACAGCGCCAGACATTACCCAGATGCGTTTAGAGCCGGTTCCAATGGAAATTATCCCGGCCACTATTGATGATGCCCTGTATATCGCACGGGATGAAAATCCGCTGCTGACAGGACGGGAATTCCTGGCCCGAAGTGCGCGGTTCACGATTGAGGCGGAACGGGGCGCTTATTTGCCCAGTCTGAGCGCCGTGGGTCGTATGAATTACGAAAGCAATGTTGGAGGCACCCGCAATGTCGAAAAGGACATGGCGGTGTTGATTGAGGCCAGTTGGGAGATTTTCTCTGGTTTCCGGACGGATGCTGCCGTTGCCAGCGCACAAGAAAGCTGGCTGGAGCAACTGGCGGCATCAGACCGCACTATGCGCGATGTCGAACGTCAGGTCCGTCAGGCTTGGAGCAAGTATCAGAATACGTCCGAACGAAAGGAATTGCTGTTTAACGCCGTTTCTATCGCCCAGGAAGTTTTTGTGGCCCGCCAGAAATTGCGCGCAGCCGGAAAAGAAACAACCTTGAATGTTCTGGACGCGGAAAACGAAGTTTTCCAGGCCGAACAGAACCTAATTCGTGCCGATTATGATACGCGCGTCGCTGTCTACGAAATGGCGGCTGCGATGGGAATAATGACACCGCCCATGATGAAATTAGATGTTGAGGTCATTAAGGATATCGATTTCTACAAAAGTGCAGAAGGTGACGTGCAGGAATTGCCCCCGCTGGAAGATGTTCAAGCTCGCCAGATGAAGAACCAATTACAGTCAGAAGCGCCAGCACCTTTACCGCCTGCTGATACACTTGCACCACCTGCGGATTCGGCTGTGCCAGAATCAACGATCACGCCCCCGCCGGCCTCCGGGACACAAACGCCCAGTTCAGCAGAGCCTGAGACGGTTCCCGCGCCAACGACTGGTATGGCACCGATCGATACAAAGCCTGCTGCCAGCGAAGAGACTGCGGCAGTGTCAACGACACCTGTTGAACAAGACAGTCTGTTTTCCTCAGTCCAGCGACTGTTTGATGGTGAAAAGGCTGAGAGTGCATCGACTGCAGTGACTTCCGCGCCGCTCGAACCCAATCTTTCGGGCCCGTCGGTTGCGGCAGTGCCATCTGCCGAAGCGGCTGCCTCCGTGGCGGTAGAGGCACCGGTCGTGATGCAAGTATCAGCCCCGGCACCTATTGCGCCTGTTGCTGC
>JARGPE010000257.1 GCA_029212835.1 Alphaproteobacteria bacterium
TCACACGGTCCTGCTGCTGCGCCGTCAAGTGGCTGGAACAAGGAAGCGTTACGACTCGATCAGTCATCGCTGTCGACACAGGTATGGGCATCGCCGGATAGTTCTTGTATGGAGCCTGAACGGATAAAGAGCACCAAAAGGGGCGCGCGTCGATTCCGGCCGTGTTTAGATGCTCAATAAGGGAGCGCATTGATGGTTCATCTGCCACCACAATGTTTGACAGCCAATATGACGACTCTTCCGGTCTGCTGACTGGCATGAAGGCAATATCACCCCGGCTAAAAACAGCGTCTTCATAACGACGTGCAATAGCGACTTTCAACGCCAGCATATCATCTAGTCGTTCCAACTGTGCCAGACCCACGGCCGCATTGATGTTCGTCATGCGATAATTAAATCCGGCCATGTCGTGACGGTAATCCGACCCAACCCGCGCTTGAGTTGTTAAATGCCGGAACCGAGCAGCCATCGCCTCATCATCTGTCACATACATGCCGCCACCGCCTGCGGTCACTAACTTGTTCCCGTTGAAACTGAATATCCCAGCGTTGCCAATCCCACCTGCTGGAAGACCATCCCGGGACGCTCCAATAGCACCAGCGGCATCTTCTAGTAGAGTCAAGCTATGGTACTGTGCGAGTGTCTGCAAAGGTTCAGGATCCGCCATGTTACCCAGAACGTCGACCGCGATAATGGCCTTCACTTTTCCCTTATGCGCTGTAATAGCGGCATCAACAGAGGCGGGATCAATTGTCCAGTCTGTTGCCTGAATATCCGCAAATACCGGCACGGCGCCAGCGTGGATAACCGCATTGACAGTCGCGGCAAATGTCCAGTCGGGCACGATGACGTAATCTCCGGGCCCAATACCAGATGCAGACAACGCGACCTGTAGTGCGGCCGATCCATTGACGCAGGCGATACCGGCTTTACGACCCGCCAGTTGTGCAACCCGCCGTTCCATCTCGGTCACGAAGGGACCTGCCGATGAAACCCAATTGTCCGACACGCATTGTGCCAGATACTCACTCTCGCGCCCGCGCAAATCTGGCACAGACAATGGAATTCTGGGGGGATACCTGTCAACCATTCAGGTAAAACTCCGTCAAGAAATCCGACAATCGCTGGCAACTATTTTTAAGGGATCGATGCAACCGCCCGTCCAGTTCTGGTGTCATCTCCAAGGCGGCAATCAGGTCATCCATCGTTGTGGCGCGAGGGACGAAGCCAAAGCGGCTGAGAGGATATTTGTCAACGCCGATGGCTCCTGGCTGGATGCTGATCACGCGTCGCCCAGCAAGATAAGCATCGGTCAACGGCGCGGAAAAAATACCCAATACCTGGCCGATTTCGTGTCTCAACATGTCGGCGCGATAAGTCACAACACAGTCCACATCAACGCCCTGTAGGTTCCGTTGCTCAGGATGCGGCGCATAGTAGAGGTTTTCAATCAAATCAGGTCGCTGGACCTGAAGCTCACGGACCATATTCCAACAGGTTTCCTCCGTATAGCCAAGACTGTCGCCATAATCCCTACGTACCGGACCTCCGATGAACACTGTATCGCGCGATCCGGTAGGGGGTAAAAGCGCAATCTGCTCCCAGGCTGGATGACCACAGGGCACTAATTTTTCCCGTGGCAGCCCCTCTTCCGAAGCTTCTGCAATCGCTGTCTCGTCGATTACAATAATGCGATCTGAATAATGCGCCGTGTCGCGCCCGGCTGATGTGAAACGATACAGGTAATTTGTCCAAGTATCGACAAACTGAATGGCTGAAATCATCGCCGATTGTGCGGATATCACCGCACCACGTTCAATCGCCCAACCACCGGCCGAGGAAAGCAGCATCGTCGGGGAATTTTCAGTAATGAGGCTTTCGCCCTCTTGCGCGCTCTCCCGATCGATTGTGCGTCTCAACACCCGGTCTTCTGCCAGGCAGAGGGGAAGTCGCGATGCTGCAATGGGGGTCGCCGCAACTCGCCAGTCGAAACCTGGATCGGACTCCGTCCACTGCACCAGAAGCGGCGCTATATATGCCGCCGCCCCCGCCTCAACCAGTAAAACCAGAAGCATTTTAGCGGATCGTGTCAGGCTGCTTTCCAACGCTGCAACAACTGATCCCGGGCGGCGATCACCTTTTGTGCGCCGTCCGCCCATAGATCCATATCTTCCTCAGTCTGTGGCGGCTGCATGATGGCGGTAATGATGATCTCGCGTTCCTGCAATCGCTCGCAAGTCGGGCACAAACCCTTATAATACCGCAAGGCGTCACCACGCGGATTGGCCGTGAACGGAAACCCACTGGAACCAAAGCATATCTTCTTTTGATATAGCGGTTCCAGATAGTTCGGCCGCAAATAGCCCGCGCGGATGAACAAACCTTCTGCCAACATGGCTTCAGCAAACAACTCGCGAGGCATGCCAACAGTTGCTTCATCAAACTTCATTACATACATGTAGTAAACATGTTGATCACCCTCAACGACTTTCGGAGAGATCAAGCCATCAATCCCGGCTAAGGCAAAATCCAAGCGCTTCGCCAGCGCTATGCGCTCACTATTTAACCGGCTCAGCTTCTTAAACTGTTCAATGGCAACAGCCGCTTCCATTTCCGTCATCCGCAAGTTCAAGCCCGCAGTATTGACGATATCTTCAATGCCCATTGCATCGACCACCGCCTCACCGTGATTTCGGAACAGCGCCATTTTTTCAAACAGCGATGGATGATCAGTGATAACAATACCACCTTCCCCTGACTGCATCGTCTTGTGACGATTGAAACTGAATATACCCATATGACCGATTGTTCCGGTCTTACGACCTTGATGGATCGCATCCGGCGCCTGACTGTTATCCTCGATTAGCAGCAGACCGTGCTTGTCGGCAATGGCACGTAATTCAGTCAGTCGGGCGGGGTGGCCAAAAATATTCACTGCACAGATCGCCTTGGTCTGAGGCGTGATATTAGCTTCAACTGATATCGGGTCCAAACCAAATGTATCCGCCTCAATATCTGCGAAGATCGGCACTGCCCCCGTCATCAGCACCGTCGTAGATGTTGCACTCATTGAATAGGGTGAGGTGATCACCTCATCCCCTGGGCCAATACCAGTCGCCATCATAGCGCAATGCAAGCCAGAAGTTGCAGAGTTTACTGCAACAGCATGTTTAACGCCAAAATGCTGACAGAACATATCCTGAAGCATGCGAACCTTCGGCCCGCCCCAGAATGGCTCTCCAGGAGAAGCGATGAAACCGCTCAACTCTTTAGATGCGATGACTTCCTGAACTGCGGCAGCCTCTTCTGCACCAATCGCACTGTTGAACCTGAACGGCTTGTCCGGGTTGATTTTTGGCCCACCAAGAAGCGCCGGGATCGAATTGTTTCCCATCGTCATTCCTTTCCTGCATTTAGCCACAGCGCGGGCCTAACCTCGGCACCTGCCTGCATGGACGATTGTTTAACCGCCTCCAGTACGGCCGCCGTCGCCAGCGCATCCTCACCAGAACATAAATCTGATTGGGACTCCCCGTTCAAAAGGGCGTGTAACTGCCTATACATTCCTTCAAATCCTGAGACTGGTGCCCGATTCCTCAAGCCCTCCCCGAGATGGGAATAGCCGTTATAATAACGCCCCACCTCTGGCTTCTGATCCAATATCTCTGCCCCACCAGCCAGGAAGGTCACTTCCCCTGATTGGCTTCTAAAACGTAGATCGAATAGATCGTAATCCAAGGACTCGAACCCCTGAAAAACAACGGTCATACCATTATACATTGTCAGCGCGAAACTGGGTGAAGGATCAAAGCCTGGCTTTCCATTGGTCTCGCCGGACAACCAACGCACAGATTGAACAGGCCCCCATCCAAATTGGACCAAATCCACCGCGTGGCTTGCGTAATTTGCCATACCTCGGCCATAGGCAATATAAGCTGCCGCAACACCTGCCTCTCGCAATCGACCCATCCAAGACGCAATTCGATCATCCGTGCGGCGATTGAAATTCACAAATATTGGGATCTTTGCTTCGGATGCCTTGTGTATCAAGTCCCGCGCTTCATTGAAATCCACAGACAGTGGCTTTTCAACGACAATCGCGCTTGGCTGTCGCTCCAAAGCCGCTTCAAAAGGCTGCCTCCGAATTGCAGAGGGTGTGGCGATGACGATGACTTCCAACGATCCAGTCGGAACCTCTTCCAAATCAGCAGCAACGTGCAAAACTTCCTGCGCGATCTTCGTACGCTGCATCGCATCAGGTTCAACCACAGCTGAAAGATTTGCAACCGCATGCCCAACAGCGCGGATCGCCGAGGCATGGCTAAGTGACACACCACGAGCCAGTCCTGCATTGCCAACCGCGATACGGCCCCCTCCAACCAGGACCACCGAAAGCGGACGTGTCATCCAGATTGCTTTTCCGACAGAAAGGCCAGCACGTCGCGGAAGCCAAAACACGCGCCGGGCTTATATAATGCATCAAAGATTTCGCGAACTGCGGTCAGATCTTCCGGCGTATCCACGCACCAGTTCAAATGCGATAAATCCGCACCTTCATGCACAATTGGGATAACTTTGAACTGGTCTGGATGATCACGGATCCAGACTGCGAAAAGTTCCCGCTCCTCATCTGATTTCATGTTTGCATCCGCCCA
>JARGPE010000258.1 GCA_029212835.1 Alphaproteobacteria bacterium
TCATAGTCGCTGATGGAATTTTTCCTCACCCACACGCCCTTTTTCTTAAAATACGCACCCGAATTAAACACAACACAGAATCAGCCCAGGCTGATAGCTGCAATGTTCATACCCTATCCTGAGTCTGGATTAAACCGGAAAATGCACTATGAATCAAATTGCTTAGCCCGGATTCGTTATGTTCTTAAAACATAACGGCGTCGCTATCCAGAGAAGCCCAGAGTTTTAGATCATTTAAGGTCACCAGGACCATGACACCCAACAGCAAGGCCAATCCAGCGCGCAGCAAATACTCCTGCATGCGTTCGTTCAGGGGTTTCCCGCGCACAGCTTCAATCGTGTAGAACATCAAATGGCCACCATCCAACATCGGTATGGGCAACAGGTTCAACAGGCCTAGATTAATCGACAAAACGGCCATAAAGACGATCAGGTCCAACGCGCCCCTTTGGGCTACTTGATTAGACATATCGACAATTTTTACCGGCCCGCCCATATCATCCAGGCTGCGATTTCCGGTAATGATTTCGCCAATTGCAGAGAGGGTCAGGACGCTATAATCCCATGTACGCTCGACCGCCATCCCCACAGAATCAATTGGTCCAAATGTTACCACTTGGAATGGGGCGTGAACGCCAATCAAATAGGCCGATGCAGCCTCGCTAAAGGAAGGTTGCAGACGTTTGGTTAAAACCAAACCATCCCGATCGACTTTTAATAGCAATTCGCGGCCATCACTGGTCTGCACTGCCTCTACAAGGCTTGACCAATCCGGAATTTCGCGACCGTCAATGGAGAGAATACGGTCCCCTTCCATCAAACCCGCCTGTTCGGCTGGACTGTCTGCGACAATTGCACCAATTCCATATGTCGCCACATCCCGGGATTCCCGCACCCCAGCCGCGCCAAACAAAAGCGCTAAAACAGCAATCGCGAAAATGAAATTGGCCATTGGACCAGCCAAAACAATCGCGAACCTTTGTCCTAAGCTCTTGTGATCAAAAGAAACAGATTCATCTTCCTCAGTCATCGCCGCACCGGTTTCTCCCTGCACGGACTCCATACTGTTTTCGCCAAACATCCGGACATAACCGCCCAGTGGCACGATGCTGAATTTCCAACGGGTTCCATGACTGTCAGTCCATCCAAACAGTTCTTTGCCAAAACCGATCGAAAAGACCTCAATCCGAACACCGCACCACCGCGCAACGAGATAATGTCCCATCTCATGAACGAAAACGAGAACACAAAAAACAATCACGGCATTGAAATAGCCAATACCACCAATCAAAGAGTCCATGCTGGGTCCTTATCTCTATTCCGCCGCTTGCGCGGTGAATTCCAGTGCCTTCGCCCGGGCTTCATTATCCAAGGCAAAGACATCGTCCAAACTGTCCAATGTCCGCGCCGGAATCGCATTGATCACGCGTTCAACGGTTTCCCAGATGTCAGAGAAGCGCCCTCGCCCCTTCAGGAAACCGGCCACGGCCACTTCATTCGCGGCGTTCATGATACATGGGGCATGCGGTCCGGCGATCAAGGCGTCACGGGCCAATCTCAATGAGGGAAATCGCGCAGGATCGGGTGCCTCAAAATCCAAACGGGTGGTTTCCAGAAAGTTCAAGCGCGCAGAGGGGCTATGCATTCTGTTTGGCCAAGCCAGAGTATTGGCAATCGGTGTGCGCATATCCGGGCTGCCCAGCTGGGCCAGAACCGATCCATCTGTGTATTCGACCATTGAATGGATCACCGATTGTGGGTGCACCACGATCTCGATCTTATCCTCCGGCATATCGAAAAGATAATGTGCTTCAATCAGTTCCAGCCCTTTATTCATCATGCTGGCGGAGTCGATAGAGATTTTAGCCCCCATAGACCAATTGGGATGAGCAACCGCCTGATCTGGTGTCGCTGCCGCCATCTCCACGGCACTCCAGGTCCGAAAAGGCCCGCCGGACGCAGTCAGAATAAGACGTGAAATGGAGGCTTTATTATGGGATTCAAAAACCTGAAATATTGCATTATGCTCTGAATCCACTGGCAACAGCGTCGTGCCGTGAGTTGCCACTTCACGCATCATGAGCCGGCCAGCCGATACCAGGCATTCTTTATTCGCAAAAGCAACGCAGGTCCCGGTTCGAACCGCTGCCATGGTGGGTTTCAACCCAACGGCCCCGACAATGGCAGCCATGACATAGTCAACCGGCTGTTCAGCCAGGGCAATCACCGCCTCCTCCCCCGCAACAGCCTCACAGCCGCTGCCGGCAAGGGCATCCTTTAAATCCGCATAGAGGCTTTCATCGGCAATGGCGGCAACCTTGGCCCCAAAGGCCTTGGCATCCCGTGCAAGAGCATCAACACTACGATTTGCACTAAGGCCATAGATATCAAATTGTTCTGGGCTGCGGCGGATAAGGTCCAGGGTGCTTTGCCCGACAGAACCGGTCGCCCCTAAAATCGTAACGCGGCGTTTCGCCGTCATGGATGCAATCCCCCGAACTCTTGAAACAACAGCCAGGGCCCTAGCCCCAACAGCGACGCCCCCAGAAATCCGTCAAATCGATCCAGCAAGCCGCCATGACCAGGAATCAGCGTACCAGAATCTTTGCGCCCCGCACGCCGTTTCAACCAGGACTCAACCAAATCCCCTATTTGGGAACAGACCGACAGCCCCGCCAGAATAAACACCACTTCAAAAAGCGAATGTGGAACCAGTTCACCGCGAAGTGCAAAGAGTGTCACCAGTCCCAACAAAACGGCGGACACAACACCCCCAATCGCACCCGACCAAGTCTTGTTTGGACTTACTCTAGGGGCAAGTTTTGGTCCGCCAATTAAGCGCCCTGTGAAATAAGCCCCAATGTCGGTACCAATCACGGCAGGCACCAGCAAAAACAGCGGTGGTATTGTGTAAAAATCAGCACGCAACTCTGACAAAACCATTGTCAGACAGGCAAGGCACACAGAAGCGGTTGCAACAATGCCCAGCGGGAAAGCTCGTTTTCGCGTTGCCGCCGCCCATGCAAAGAACAATGTCCCTGACATCAACAACAAGGCAACCCATACCGGAAAGCCTTGATTGGGTAACGCGGGCATCATAGCCAGCAGGCCCAAAGCGCATAAGCCAGTGGCGATCACCCTCCGGGCCGTCCCTTTAACTCCCGTCAGGTTCAGTGCCTCCCAAACCATCCCTGCTGCCATCACGGCAACAAAAATCACAAAGAATGTCCCCCCCATATACAGCTCAACCGCTGCAATCAGGATCAATACCATGCCGGAAATAGCGCGGACCTTCAGGTCAGAAGCGAGTTTCGGGGATAGGGAGGAGGAGGAGGATTGTGTCATGCGTAATGTGCGGTCGTGCCAAATCGGCGGTCGCGACGGCGAAAATCTTCAATCGCCTGTTCCAGAATGGATCTGTTAAAATCAGGCCAATACACATCGGTAAAGAAAAACTCTGAATACGCGCATTGCCACAGAAGGAAATTGCTAATGCGTTTTTCACCACTGGTGCGGATTATCAGGTCCGGGTCCGGCAAACCAACTGACCATAGATAATTCTCGAACAAGGCCTCATTGACGGCATCTGGCTCCAACAGCCCTAATTTTACAGATTGCGCAATTCTGCGCGCTGCATCAGCTATTTCAGCACGACCACCATAAGACAGGGCAAGGGTCAGGGTCTGACGCGTATTACCTTCTGTGGTGCGTTCCGCTTCTTCGACCAACTTTTGAATATCTGGGGCAAGACGTTTACGTTCTCCGATCACCCGAAAACGAATATTCTTGCCATGCAATTCTGCAATTTCTGACTTCAGATATCGACGCAAAAGCCCCATCAGATCATTGATTTCGGTTTCTGGACGACGCCAATTCTCTGACGAAAAGCTGAACAGTGTCAGATACGGAATCCCCATATCACCAGCAGCTTCCACGGCTTCTCGAACCGATTCCGCCCCTTTGCGATGCCCTGCCAGCCGGGGAAGTCCCCGTTGCTTTGCCCATCTGCCGTTACCATCCATGATGATTGCAACATGCTTGGGTGTGAGTTTTTCGTGTTCATCTACATTCATGCCAAAGAACCATTTAGTGCGAAAGAGCCGTTTCTGTCGATCAGACCTGCATGATATCTTTTTCTTTCTCGGCCAGGGCGGCATCAACTTTAGCGACGAATTCATCAGTCAGCTTCTGAATATCATCCTGCCCCTTATGCAATTCATCCTGGCCGATATCGCCATCCTTTTCTTCGCGCTTCAGGGTATCGATCCCATCACGACGAATATTGCGGATCGCGATACGCGCCTGCTCTGCATATTTTCCGGCAACTTTGCTCAGTTCGGCACGGCGCTCCTGATTCAACTCAGGCAAGGGGATGCGCATCACTGTTCCTTCGGTCATCGGGTTCAAACCCAAATCAGATTCACGGATCGCCTTTTCAACAGCCTTAACCATGCCGTTATCCCAAACCGTAACCATCAGCATACGCGGTTCTGGTGCGGAGATGCTGGCCACCTGATTGAGCGGCATCGAGGCACCATAAGCCTCTACATGGATCGGGGTCAGCAAATCCGTAGAGGCGCGCCCAGTCCGCAAGCCTTGAAATTCGGTGGCCAGGGCATCGATGGCACCATC
>JARGPE010000259.1 GCA_029212835.1 Alphaproteobacteria bacterium
TGGAAGATGTGGTTGGCCTATCCCGGGAGCATGAAGACCTGCAAGGACTGTTAGTTCAGCGCCAAGATTTATCCACGGCCCAGGCCCGGAAAATGTATGAATTTGTCGGCCAAGCCATGCGCAAGGCACTGGAAGAGAAAATTATAGCCAGTGGCACAACGGTAGAAGTTGATATGGACCAAGTGGTTGACCAGGCGATCGCAGAAGCTTTGGAACAGGAAGATTTCCTATCACCGCTGGATCAGCCGGATGGTTATGATCGTCCCGGGTCCAGCCTGCGCCCTCACCCCAGGCAATTGGTCGCAGCGCTGCAGCAAAACGACTTATTTCGCTTCGAAGAATTATTCCAGGAATTAACTGACCTGACCGAACAGGGCGCAACACGAGTTCTCTATGACTCCGGCCCGGAAGCAATTGCCATTGCCTGCAAAGCCTGTGGCTTTGATCGTCGGAATTTTGGCGATCTGCTGGCCTTATTGCAAGGCGGCGGGGAGCCAGACACATTTCGCCAAACCTCGAATTATACGAAAATCATCGACTATTTTGAGCGTATCGATGGGATTGGGGCTGGCCGTGTTCTCGCCGCGTGGCGTCGCGCACCAGATGACAGCTGGGTTCGCTGAATCTCTGTATTTGGAAACTATGAAACTGCGGCAGCCCCAGATGAGGATGATAGCGAGCTAGAGCCCATTTTTTCCGATTGGTCTGATACCATCATCGGGGATTTACTATCAGAGGCTTCATCAATTGTGATGCGCTTGCACAGTCCCTGTAAAAAGGCCCCTGCATCAATCGAGAGACTTTTGTGATGGATATCCCCGACCACTTTTGCCGTGGCCGTCAGGATGACAGTACTGCCCCTGATTTCACCATTCACAGTGCCTGCAACCTTAATCGTATCCCCACGGATTGAGCCATTGATCACAGCACTCTGTCCAATCGTTACCGTGCGGGTTCGCAGATCCCCATCGATACGGCCATCAATCTGAACATCGCCTTCCGTTTCCAAGTCTCCCAAAACCCGCATATCTGAGGCCACGATAGAGGGAGGGCCCGGACGATGCGCCTTTCCAGAAGCAACCGTGCTGGACGATTGTTTCGATATGGTGGTGTTACGCTTAGATTTTGTGAACATGACGCCCTGCTTCAATAAAGCCAACCGGGTCCATCGCAGTGTCTTCTACCCGGATTTCATAGTGCACATGAGGCCCCGTGCTGCGCCCGGTGCTACCCAGAGTACCAATCACAGTCCGATGTTCCAAGACCTCTCCCACCTTGACCTTGATCCGCTTTAAATGCGCATAAACGGTCTTGATACCACAGCCGTGATCGACCTCTACCATATAGCCATATCCGGCATTGCGTCCTGCGAAAATCACCTTGCCCGGTGCGGTGACATGAACTGGAATTCCAGCCCAACCACCAATATCAATACCGCTATGCATCGCCAGCTTTCCATTGATCGGATCTTTGCGTTGCCCAAACGGAGAAGTCAGTTGGTAGTTATCAACCGGTGAAATCAGCGGCACACAGCGCATCAAGTCATTCAATGCTGACATACGTGCCAGTCGGCTTTGCAAAATATCAACTTCATCGGCCAACTCTGCGCCAGGATTGCTGACAGGTCCATTTGGATCGGCACTGGCCACCTGGACACTGTGATCCGACAAAGTTGCATTTGTTTCTGGAATTACTTCCAATGGCCCGCCCATGCCCGTTTCAAATCCGGCACTGCGCAACAACTTATCAACATCCAGCCCTGCCATTTGTAACAAGGCCTCATTGCGGGAAATGCCAAGTTCCGCCTCATCGGTCAAACGAGAGATCAAAACAGCCTGATTCTGCTGCACACTGGTCACTTCATCCAAAAGTTCCCGGGTCAATGAGACCTTTTGTTCCGGGGCATCCAGAGTATCAAGGCGTGTTGGAGAGTCACCTGCAACTTGTGCCAACCCGACCACAACCTCCCCAATTGCAGATTCCATATCAACCGCATTATTGCGGGCAGTACGCAGTTCAGCTGTCAAATCGCCGATCTGCGATTCAAGAGCCTGCAAGGCACTAACATCGCCTTCCCCCGCCGGACCGACATATTTATCATTGGTCAGTTCTGCCAACCGCGCGACCACAACTTCCAGCCGATGGCGCGTTTTATCTGTCGCGGCCTGATGCAAATTCAGTTCTGTTTCGACAACTGAAAGGTCTGAGGCAAGCGCCTCGCGTTCCCCCGCCATCGCCACACGCTCAGTTTCCAAGTCTTTTAGATTCTCGGTAAGATTGGCCACATTACTAGCCAATCGCTCCCCCCGCGCTTCAGCCGCGCTGAGCCCAGACTGCAGTGTTTCCACCTGCTGAGCCAAGCGCGCACGGATATCATCCAAACCCTCAACGCGTGACCGTTCTTCTGTCAGCGCCGCCGCTGTGATTTGCAGCCGAGTCTCTAATGTATTGATCTTGACGTTCGCTTCGGTCAGCGAATTATCCAGAAGGCCTGCCTTCTCCTGCAATTCTTCACGGCTATTCGTCAGGGATGCGATCTTCGCACGCTCTTGCGCGAGAATACTGTCGCGTGCCGCAACACGCTCTTCAAGATTGCTTACTGTGTCTTGCGCGCCGAGCAGAGCGTTTTCAAGCTCTGCAATCCGGGTGTGAAGAGCGTTACGGCTTTGAATAATCCGATCACGATCCGCCTGGGTAAGATTTAAATCACGATTAATCTGGTTAAAGGCATTTTCAATGCCGTTGGTAACAGTTGCCAGCTCCTGTAACTCAACTGCACCTTGGGGAATCATACTGCTGTTCTGAGCAAGAATTCCCTGCGCCAATTCGGCAAGCTGTTCTTGATAATCATGAAGAGTGCCGCGCAATTGCTCATAGGCAACGCGTGCTTCCAGGATTTCCATTTGTTTTTCATCAAGATAACGGTTCTGCACAAAGACATAACCGTTGGCACCGGCGAGCCACAGAAATGTGCCACAAATGGCGCTGGCAACGATCATCTGGGGGAGAGGTTTCAGACGGAGGTATCGGACTTGTCCTTCAGAGCGCAATATAAGTTCGCGCTCCCGAAAGAGTCGCGACAGCTTAGCTTTAAAGCTGTTATGCGTTGCCGAACCCGTCTGGAAATCCGTCATACCTGCCCAATACTGACTACCAGTGACTCAAACTGGGAGGGCAATGAACAGGTTATTGATCTGCTATGCCCCACCAACCGACTCAGTGCGATGATGGCTTATGTCCCCGAACGCCCTTCTGGGCCATCAATACATAGCGGATGAAAGCGACTCATGCGAGTCTAGATTTCATTCTCTTCAATCAAAGCCTGCCCCCTTGGCCGAGGCTTTTAAACAAGCCTGCAGCCACTCCTTAAAATTTTGAATACGAGGTTCATTCCGACGCTCTTTCGGACATACAAAATACCAGGGAGATCGGCTTTCGACTGAGAAATCAAAAGGCTTAACCAAGCGACCACGCTCTAGATCATCTGCAACAAAGGCCTGGGTTGCCAAGGCGACTCCCTCCCCGGCAGCGGCTTCTTCCAGTGCCAAAAGGTAACTGTCAAAACGCGATCCTTTTGGAGAGGGCGACAGATCCTGCATGCCTGCTGCCTGCAGCCAATCGGGCCAATCATTCTTTGCGGGATAAACTTCCAACAAACGATGATGCCGCAAATCCTCCGGCTGCTTTAAGGGTGGGCCTGCCTCCAGCAAACTGGGTGCGCAAACCGGAAACAGTCTGGCTTTCCCTAGCGGTGTATAGTCCAGATCCGCGTGTTTCGTTTCCACAAACAGAATGCCCGCATCGACCTCTCCCCTGGCGAAATCCCAATCAGTATAGGATGTGGCAAGGGCAATTTGGACATCTGGATGCGCGGCGGAAAAAGCATGGAGTCGGGGCAACAGCCACTTTACCGCCAGAGTCACATACACCTGAATCGTCAGAGGGCCGGAACTTTGCTGGCGGCGCAGCATTTCCGTACCGGCAATGATATTATCAAACGATTCCCTTAGGATCGGGAATAGGAGCCGCCCCTCCTCCGTCAAACGCACGGCGCGACCGCCACGGGAAAATAAGGGGACAGATAAATGATCCTCCAACGCCTTGACCTGATGGCTGATCGCCGAATGCGTGACATTCAGTTCATCCGCCGCAGCGCGAAAACTGCTGTGCCGGGCGGCGGCCTCAAAAGCCCGAAGCGCACTGAGCGATGGCAGGCGACGGTGGCGGCTCATCGGTGTGTTAGTTTCTGTCACCCTAAAAACTCCCGAAATCTTATGAATACGTAGGAAATCATTAAATGGCAGCAGAAACCATCAATGAATTGAGCTTACCGATTATTTGAATTTAGGGAAATTGTCGAGAGCGACAAATCGGGCTTACACCAAGAAAAAATCAAGGTGCCCATTTTGGGAGGCACCGAAACGAACACGCCCAGGCTGATCCCAACGATATCAACCATATAGAGAGTAAACCCCAATCCGGGGGCAACCCTCATTCAATCCATTCAGCAAAGCCATGACGTGCCATGAATGGAAGCGTTTGACGGCTGTATGATGGCTTTCTAAAAGAGTTCCATGAGACAGCTAAATGCCCTTCCGCTTCGTGACGCAACTGAACAGGATGC
>JARGPE010000260.1 GCA_029212835.1 Alphaproteobacteria bacterium
GTCGCTGAGCGAATTTCCACGCCGCTGGCGGTGGCTGGCGGTATTACGACCGTTGAAGCAGTTCACAGTGTGATCGCGTGTGGGGCAGACAAAGTCATAGTCAACACGGCGGGCCTAAACAATCCAACATTGTATCGCAGGACGGCTGACCTGTTTGGGCGTCAATGCATCGTCGGGTCAATTGATTTCCAACGGGGTGCGGATGGCCAAGCGCATGCCTTCAACAGACTGGTATCACCTGATACACTAAACCAACGGTCACTTTTGGATTGGGTGTTGCTGTTTCAAAGCTCTGGCGTTGGTGAGGTTCTATTGAACTCTGTGGATCGGGATGGTCTGAAGGTTGGCTTTGACATGGAGGTTATAGATCAGCTTGCTTCCGTCCTAAGTGTCCCGCTTGTCGTTATCGGGGGGGCGCGGAGTGGAAAGGATGTTGCTGCTGTAGGAGCGGCGAACATGTGGTCATTTTCCGAGCAAAGCGTGCTGTATGTGAAATCAGATTTGGCGAGGCAACAGGCAACTGTTCGTCTGGATCATGACCGTGCGTATATAGGGCGCGGTCTAAGCGGCGATGGTCGCCCACATGTACGACGAGAGTCTGAATTAGACGGTATGATTTATGGGGCGCTATTGTGACCGACGTTCAGTATTGCGTTCGGTGCCTCTATCCAGAAACACATCCTTTGGGACTGGTTCTTGATGAAAAAGGCGTGTGCAGTGGGTGTCGTATTCATGAGGAAAAGGATGAGCTTGATTGGGCGGAAAGGTTCGCACGACTTGAGAAGTTGGTTGCGCCGTATCGGTCCAACAGCGGGCTCAGATACGATTGCATCGTGCCAATCTCTGGGGGGCGCGACTCATATTTCGTCGTAGAAACTGTTGTTCGAAGACTAGGCCTTAATCCATTATTGGTATCCTATAATCGGCATTATAACACGGCGATCTCTCATCGTAACATTGCATATCTCAGGACAATCTTCGATTGCGACTACCTTCAACAAACTTTGTCGCCAGATACAGTCCGCGCATTGTGCAAAAGGACTCTGGATCTCTGTGGTAGCTTTCATTGGCATACAATTGCCGGACAGACGGTTTGGCCGGTTCAATGTGCTGTGCGGTTTCGCGTACCACTCATAATATGGGGTGCGCATCAAGGTGTTGATCAGGTCGGAATGTTCAGTCATCTGGATGAAGTTGAAATGTCGCGTTGGTATCGGAAAAACCATGACCTTATGGGGTTTGAACCGGAGGATATCGTTGATAAAGGCGATGGATTGTTGGAGCGAGATATTGCACCATTGTTCTACCCGGATGACGCAGACTTATCAGCTGTGGGGGTGCGCGGCATTTATCTAAACAATTACATTCGATGGGATACAAAGGCCCAACATGAACGCACCATCGCTGATTATGGCGAAGAGACAGCGACATTGGCGCGAACCTTTGATCGCTACAACAACGTGGATTGTGTCCATTTTGCCGGTATTCACGATGCAATTAAGGTCGCTAAACATGGATATGGGTTGGCGCGCGATCATGCCTGCCGTGAAATTCGCCTGAAGCGTCTTACTCGGGAAGAAGGGTTGGCACTGGCAGAGGACTATGAAAGCCGCCCCGTCACCGATGAGAAAATGTTGTTGGATTGGTTGGGAATGAGTTGCAGTGATTTCTGGGCTCGCATTGATCGGCATCGCGACTCTCGAATTTGGCGGAGGTCCGAGGGAGACTGGCTGCGTATAGACCGACAGATTCACCCTGATCCAGATGCGTGTGCCTTGCATGCGATCGGCAAAATTGCGGAGGCGGACTTTTCTGCGCACAGTCAGCGATCAAGTGATGATGAGAGTTATCGCGTGTTTTCACGCGGTTACGTATGAGTAGGCAATTAATCGAATACAAAGTTTAGGACTGAAACGGTATGGCAACGCGATATATTTGGATAGACCCAGCGACAGAGATGCGTTGGTTGTGGATTCCGTTTGGATGTGAATTGCATAAGCGGTTCAATGTTACGCCTTTGTTGTTGTGCCGGACGGAAAAAGATCGGCAATTTTATCTCTCCCAAGTTGGACAAGACGTAAAGTTTGAAGCCGTTGTGCTTCCAGACCGGTACTCAATGGCGATGACTGGTGATGGCTTGCCAGATATGGACGACGCCCTGGCGACGCTAAAGAGCTTTGAGGTGGAATCCGGATATAACTTCATGCGCGATGTAGCATTGCCGGACCGACAGTTTTCCCGGGCCTATGTTTTCGGAGCGGACATGGTTGCTAAATCTAAAAGTACGGCGCGCGCAAATCATGAAACCGTCTGGCGTGTTGGGGCCAGGATCGTTGACTTCGCACGGGAACTGTTTGAGCGCTATCCACCCATATTATATGTCAGTCTGACTGGTGGTACCGGAATGGCATCCCGTCCGTTTGTTGCAATACTAAAGCGCCATGGCGTGCCCGTTCGGAACATGATCCATACGCGTTTTGGGTTCCGTTATTACTGGGCGAAATTCACAATTCGCAGCGGCTAAGTAAGCTAATCTCGGCAGAGCAAACGCCAGATGACAAAACCATTGAACGCGTGCTGACACAACTCCGACCGACGGGCGACTTCGAATACTATGTAACCAGAATGCGTAAGCAACGCCGGTTGGATCGACTGGCCTATTTGATCCTACAGAATATTTACAAGCATTTGCGATACCGGTTGGGACGTAGCCGTAAAGCCAAAATCGGCTATTACATGATTGGTGAAATTAAAATGATCATCCATGGGCGCACCCAGGCAAAATATTTAACCGGACCCGATTGCCCGAGGCTCGCTGATTTGGATGATCGATATCGTTACGTGTTCTTCCCGTTGCAGGTAGAACCAGAAGTTTCCCTGCATGGGTTGGCACCGGAATATTTCGATCAGATCAATACGATTGCGCAGATATCGTTCAATCTTCCAGCAGATGCGAAGTTGATTGTGAAAGAACATCCGGCCCAAATTGGTCGTCGTGGAACAGCCTTTTACAAAAAGATTCAGTCCTTTCCAAATGTTATCCTGATCAGTGAGTTGGAACACAGCTATCCCGTTATGAGAAGCTGCGATTTAGTTCTATCTGTGACCAGTTCAGTCGCGCATGAAGCGGCAGTAATGGGCAAGAAAGTTGTCTACTTATTTGGCAATGGACCACTATCGAGTTTGCCCCATGTAAAAGGACTTCCTATGAGCCTGGGGCTTAGGGCGTTGACAGGCTTAATGGAGGAAGAAAACTGGCCGACAGAGGAAGAGCGAATACGCGATGGTGTCCGCTACTATGTTGGACTCGAACGACATGCATCCCTGGATTTTGCCAGCATGGGAACGGATATGTTTAATCGCTCGCGGACGGCGCAGCCATCAGAAATTGAGAAAATCATCGATTCCCTGGTTGCCTCTTTGGATAAGAATTTTGGCAGTATCGAATCTAAAAGAGATGTTTCTGCGGCATAAGTCGTAAGCTTTTTGCCTTCGACACACTCGGCTGGAGAGGAAAGATGACCTTAGATACCCCGCGCAATGATGCGTATTTGACAGATGGCATCACAAATCTTAGGGGATTCCGGGAGGAGGATGGGCCACATTTGGCGACCTGGTGGGATAATGCGCGGGTGACCGAGTATTTGGAAATGGGGGCACGCCCAACCCGCAAAAAGGATTTGGACAGTTACTTGGCTACGGCAGTACAATCCGATGACAGTGTTTGCTTTGCAATCTGTGAGGCCAGCACTGGAAAGATAATAGGCACTTGCGGCCTGTATCTGATTTCTTGGATTTCCCGCAGGGCGCAGTTCAACATTCTGATCGGCGACGTGGAGGCCTGGGACAAAGGACATGGCTCTCGAGCGGCACGTCTAACTCTGGCGTATGGTTTCAATACACTGAACCTAAATAGTATTAATTTGGGTGTGAACACAGAAATCAAGCGCGCCATGAAATCTTATGAAAATGCTGGGTATGTTAAGGAAGGGATACGCCGAAGCTTTATTTTCCGAAATGGCCGTTACTATGACGTCGCGCTGTATTCTGTCCTGAAGGACGAATTTGCTGCGATGCGAAATGATAAACCATGAGTGTTGAACAGAGGAATGACATGCAAGGCCGGGTTCTTGGCGTCATTCAAGCTCGGATGGGTTCCTCCCGATTGCCGGGCAAGGCGTTGATTGATCTGGCTGGAAAGCCGTTGGTCTGGCATATGATTGATCGCATGCGCCGAGTGAAAGGCGTGTCGGAAATCGTGCTCGCCACGACTGCGGATACACGCAACAAACCACTGATCGACTTTTGTAAAAGTCTGGGCATCGATAGTTTTCAGCATGAAGTTGAAGATGACCTTGCAGGTCGGATTTCCGGCGCTATTCGGGGGCGGACTGGGGATATCATCTTGAAGACGGGTGGTGATTGTCCCCTGATTGATCCAGTTGTATTGCAGCGTATGGTCGATACGGCACTGGCTGATCCATGCGCAGATTTCGTTTCAAATCGTGTGCAATGGTCCTATCCTTTGGGCCTATCGGCTGATGTTATTAGCCGTCGGTCCATAGAGTGGGCGGATGCAAACCTGAA
>JARGPE010000014.1:0-30281 GCA_029212835.1 Alphaproteobacteria bacterium
GGCCTGGGCTTATCTTGGAATTGCTGCGGTGCTGGTCATGGTATCGGTTTATATTCTAACTCGACCCGGAAGACCGCCTTTGTAATCTGATATAGGCTGAAAGCTGCTTGTATTGCTGAATCAAATGGCCCCGATGGTTTCCCAACCGGGGCCATTCAGATTAACCCACGGTATTGATCAGGCGATCGCTAAACAGAGGTCCTTTGACCGAACGCGCAAAGGTTTTGGCAATAGCCAAAATGGCGAGGTCGATCAGTGGTTCCAGCAGCACGACCGTGATATAGGCCGCCCCGAAAGTACCGACCGATGTAAATGTCGCGGCGCTAAAGCCCTGTCCATAGAATGCCCAGAATGCCACCCAAGCGACGATGCCGCCTTGATAGGCGGTGGACAGTGCCAATGCCTGACCGTATTTGACATCAACATAGGCGGTCTTCTGCGGGATGATCCGTTTTGCCAATTCGCCCATGGCCCATAATGGAACCACCAAGGTCGTTACGTTCATGCCATACTGTGGCAAATCAAACGGTGCGAACAGAAGGCCTTGCAGCAACAGCCCCATCGTTAATCCAACGGCTGCTGGGCCTGCACCGAAAATCAGGAACAATGTAGACCCCAGGATCAGGTGGACTTCAGACACACCAATTGGATAGTGTGGCAGAACTTCAAAGAAACAGAATACAAGGGCAGTGGTTGCGAGGCTGCGCAGGGTGACGGCTGTGAAACCACCATCATTGCGGATCGTGTCACGCACCATTTTTGCCATCAGTCCAAATGAGCCTGCTGCTGTTGCATAGCTCAAAGCGATTTTTGCGCCGTCAACGACGCCGGGTTCGATATGCATTTGTATCTCCTTTGCGCACCCACCGTGCGACTGGGTTTATGGATGTGCGTTGCCGCACAGGATTTGATGGCAGGTTTCCTGGCTAACGGGTCACTGTTTCACCCACCTTCCCGGCCTGGGGGCCAGTGGTTCATCGGGTGTCGCTCTCCGTACACAGTTGCGGGGGCAGCCACGGCTTTGGTCCCTGATGGGTACGCCTCACCGTGTTCCCTTTTGATCCGCCGCACAGCTAGTTTGGCAGAACCATCGAAAAATTCGTAGCAGGACCGTCCTGTTCAAGGCAATAGCGAAATTCTTACAGCGCTGATTTTATTGTTTTCTATGGCAATTCTTGAGGTGATTCTGAGAACCTTTCCTCCTGCCTAAAAATGAGGCATAAGCCTGTCCATGACACAGGATGACATCATACAGGCTCCTTCGGTTCTGGACCGAAAGGCGGAGGTGGGAGCTACTTTCTCTCTCGCTTGGCCTATGATTATGACCATGGTCGCGGTGATCCTGATGGAAACCGTGGATATGCTGATGATCGGTCATCTGGGCCAGGATGCCATTGCCGCCGCTGCACTGGCATTGAATGGCTGGTTCATATTCCTGTTATTTGGCATTGGAACTTTGGGTGCGGTGTCGTCCCTGACCGCCCAGGCTGTGGCGACAGACGATGATCGTGGCGTGCGGCGCAGTGCGCGCCAAGGCCTGTGGATCGGGTTGATGATGGGAACCCCCTTCGCCCTGATCCTGCAATATGGGGAAACGGCGTTTATCTTTTTGGGTCAGGACCCGGTGATTTCCCATGCCGCACAAGGCTATCTGAACTGGATGGCGCCGGTTCTTATCATTGTTTTTGTCACCATTCCGTTACGCCTGACCATGGCATCCTATGGTGTGACGCGTCCCGCAATGCTGTTTGCCTGGTCCGGTGTACCGCTTAACGCCCTGTTCAACTGGATATTTATGTTTGGTGGCCTCGGTTTTCCTGCCATGGGCTTGCCGGGTGCTGGTTTGGCAACATTGGTTGTCGACATCTATATCCTGGTCCTTGCTGTTCTCTATATCAACTTCACTCCAAAATTTTCACGGCTTCAGTTGTTTGTGCGCTTTTGGCGTCCAGACTGGCCACGCTTTCGGCAAATGTTGAGTATTGGTCTGCCGTCTGGGGGAAGCTGGGTCATGGAACATGGCCTGTTTGGTGCTACGGCCATCATGATGGGCTGGGTCGGCGTAACAGAGCTGGCAGCGCACCAGATATCTCTGCAGATCATGTCGATCACCTTCATGGTTCCCTTTGGCCTGTCTCAGGCAGCAACCATCCGGGTAGCGCTGGCCGCCGGTGCGCGGGATTTGGGGGCGGTTCGTTTGCGCGGACGGGTCATACTGGAAACGACCCTGGTTTTCATGCTGGGCTGTGCGATCCTGTTCTGGACAGTGGGCTATGTCTTTATCGGGGTGTTCCTCAGTGACGATGATCCCAATCGGGCGCAGATTATCGCCTTTGGTACGACTTTTCTGGCGATTGGTGCCTTGTTCCAATTGTTTGATGGCGTTCAGATCACCGCCGGCGGCATCTTGCGGGGCATGAATGATACGCTGGTCCCGATGATTCTGGCTTTTCTGGGCTATTGGGTCATTGGCATCGGGGGTGCCTATGTCATGGGATTTGTGTTGGGGTTTGGTGGTGTTGGGATTTGGTACGGCTTGATGACCGGGTTGGGGGCTTGTGCCATTGCGGTCACGGTTCGGTTCTGGCGCCAAACCCGCAGCGATGCCGCCGCCTTTCACCGAATTCGGGGTTAGGCCCCCAAATAAGCCGGCAGTTCTTCGATTGATGTCAATACATCTGTCGCACCGGCAGCGCGCAATTCTGATGCGCTGGACGTACCGGTTAGAACGCCAATGCCCGTTGCACCTGCTGCCAGGGCCATTTCGATGTCATGGCGGTTGTCTCCAATAACCCAGACACTGTCAGGTTTCAGGCCAGTGGCTTCACAAAATCCATGAACCATGCCTGGTTGAGGTTTGCGTCCATGACCGCTGTCAAATCCGACAGCAAAGGCAAATCGATGCAGGATATCAAAGGGGGCCAATGATAGGCGCAACCCATTGATGCTGTCTGCCGTTGCAACGCCCAGGGCAATATTTCGGGTTTCCAACTGGCACAGCAGGGCGGTTAGATCGCAAACAGGTGTCGGTACCATATTGGCCGGAAAGGCGCTGTCCATATAGGCAACGATGCTGGCAATCGTGCGCTCAGGATCATCTGGCAGCAAGCCATGCCACAGAGTTGCAATGTCTTCCAAATCTCCAGCAGCAAGTGGGCTGCCTGATGCAACACGATCCGTATCCGCATCCCATCCCCCGGCTCTTAGCAGGTAATGGGCGGTTTTCACATCGCCCTGCGCCATTGCCAGGGCAACGGCATGGTTCGCGGGCATCCATGTTGCGTGATACTCAAGCAAAGTTCCGTCTTTATCGAACAGGATTCCTGCGGGTTTTTCCATGGATCAGGCTGCTAAATCACTTGCCGCGTCAATTTTAACGCCACTTGCTTCAAGCTGACTGAGGATCTGTTCCTTCAACTTTCTTAGGGAGGTTTCGTCCGGTCCTTCACAACGCGCAACCAGCGCCGGTTGCGTGTTGGATGCACGCAGCAGCCACCAGCCGCCAAAAGCCGATACCCGAACGCCATCCGTGTCATTCACAATGGCACCAGCCTGTGTCAGGCGGGTTTTGACTTCCTCTACCACGGAGAATTTTCGGGCATCGGGCACATCGATACGGACTTCTGGCGTGTTGATCATTTTTGGCAATTCATCCAGCAACTCGCTCGCTTTTTTGCCTGATGACGCAACCATTCCCATGAAACGAACAGCTGCATAAAGCGCATCGTCATAGCCATAGTATTTATCTGCAAAGAAGATATGGCCGCTCATCTCGCCAGCCAGCGGCGATTTATGCTCAAGCATCTTGGTTTTGATGATCGAATGACCGGTTGGACACATGATGGGTTGGCCGCCCAGACGCTCGATTTCATTGAATAAGACTTGGCTGGCCTTCACATCCGCCAGGATCGGTGCACCCGGCATCTCTTTCAACACTTCGCGGGCCATCAAGGCCAATAGCTGATCACCCCAGATTGCGCGACCCTTGTCATCAACAATACCGATACGGTCGCCATCGCCATCAAAGGCCAGCCCCATATCCAGCTTTTCCGTCAGCACCAAGTCTTTCAACTGTGCCAGATTAGCTTCGACGGTTGGATCAGGATGATGTGCGGGAAAAGTGCCATCGACTGTTTCATTGATCAAAAGATGTTCGCCTGGCAGCCGATGCGCCAACCGCATAACGACAGGGCATGCCGCGCCATTGCCTGGATCCCAACCTACGCGCAGTGACTTTTTGACTTTGAAATCGTACAGAATACGGGTGGTGTAGGCTGCCAATGTATCGGTTTCAACCATTCCACCCTGCGCTCGGGCCCAGACACCGCGATAGGCCAAATCCCGAAGGCGCTGAATTTCAGGCCCATAGAAGGGCATGCTGTTCAGGACAATTTTGAAACCATTGTATTCCGGTGGATTATGGGAACCGGTCACCATTATCCCCAAGGAGGCTTTCAGCATTTTCGCTGCAAAATACAAGCAAGGTGTCGGCACCAACCCAATGCGTAAGACATAAAGACCACAGGAGGCAAGGCCGCGGCACAATTCCTCCTCCAACATTGGGGAGCTCATGCGGCCATCGTAACCGACAACGGCAATGCGTCCGCTGCTGGCGACGGCAATGGTTCCCATCGTGCGGCCTAGCGCTAAGGCATCGGAGGCAGAGAGCGACTGCCCCACGACACCTCGTATGTCATATTCCCTCAGGATATCGGGATCAAAACGATGCCCCATACTATTTTTATTCCCTTCCCCCACAGGATTCAGGTGGCTTATCCCCCCGATGTCATGCGTCCCACGCTGGAATATATGAAACCGAGTTCCAGCATTTCTTTGGGATCAAAGAGATTGCGCAAATCCACCAGAACAGGTCTGGTCAACGCCTCTTTCGCACGATTTAAATCCATTGTTTTATAGTCGTCCCACTCCGTAACGATGACGGCGGCTTCCGCACCTTGCATCGCATCATAGGCATTATCCGACCATTTCACATTCTTGAGAAGTGTTTTCGCAACATCCATCCCCTTTGGGTCGTGGACGGCAACATCGGCTCCTTTGGATTGCAGGCTGGCAATAATGTCGATGGCGGGGCTTTCACGCATGTCATCAGTTTCCGCCTTGAAGGTCAGCCCCAGGACGGCAATGCGTTTGTTCTTTATCGATGTGCCTAATGCGGCGGCGACACGGTTTGCCATGCCTTGTTTGCGGAGATCGTTTGAGGCAACGACCGCCTCAACAATGCGGCTGGGCGCATTGTATTTCTGGGCGGTTGCAACCAGTTCCAGCGTATCTTTGGGAAAACAGCTACCGCCATAGCCGGGTCCTGGCATCAGAAATTTTGGCCCGATGCGGCTATCCATGCCAATGCCTTTTGCAACTTGATCGACATTTGCGCCTGTCCGTTCACAGATATCTGCAATTTCATTTATAAAAGCGATCTTTGTCGCCAGAAAAGCATTGGCGGCATATTTGATAAGTTCTGCGGAATCCGGGTCGGTCATCAGCAAGGGTATGTTGCGATCTGTCATTGGCTTGTAGATAGCGGCCATAATCTCTCGGGCACGATCAGATCGAACGCCGACAACAATGCGATCAGGGTTCATGAAGTCGCCAATAGCTGCCCCTTCGCGTAGAAATTCAGGGTTTGATGCGACATCGAATTCGTTCGATTCGCGCATACGGCCGATAATCTTTGTCACCTCCCGCGAGGTGCCAACAGGGACTGTGGATTTATCAACGATCACGGTATAGCCCGTCATGGCAGCCGCAATTCCTTCCGCCGCTGCATGAACAAAGCGCATATCAGCATGGCCATCTTCGGGGCGCGGGGGCGTGCCGACGGCGATGAAGGCGGCATCGGCACCGGGCACTGCTTCTGAAATTTCAGTGGTAAAAGAGAGTGTTCCGGCTGCAACAGTGCGGGCGACCATTTCATCCAGACCAGGTTCATAGATCGGGATGATGCCTGCCTCCAGCTTGCAGATCTTTTCTGGATCAATATCGACACAAACAACGGTGTGACCAAGATCGGCAAAACATGCGCCCGATACCAATCCGACATAGCCGGTCCCAATTACTGCAATTCGCATTTCACGTTTCTCCCCATTCTTGGGATGCTTCGGTGTGATCGCGCTTGTCTTAGCGATAGCGCGCTAGAATTTCTTCGGTAAGAGCACGACGGTCCGCACGGGCCAGAGAAAATGCGATATTGGCGGCCAGCCACCCTTCCTTGGTGCCGCAATCAAACCGCTCCCCGTCAAAGCGCAATCCGTGGAAAGGTTGAGTGCCAATTAGTTTTGCCATGGCATCGGTCAGTTGAATTTCCCCACCAGCACCTTTTTCATGGCGCTCAAGATGGGAAAATACGGACCCATCCAGAATATAGCGGCCAATAATCGACAGGGTAGAGGGGGCATCTGCCGGCTTTGGCTTTTCAATCAGGCCCCTGATTTCCGCCAGTTGGTCTGTGGGATTTGGTGTATCCAAAATGCCATAGCGGTCGGTTTGATCGCGTGGGACATCCATCACGGCAACAACACTACCGCCAGTCTGCTCATAGGCCTGAACCAATTGCTTCAAGCAGGGGACATTCCCCAGAACCAGATCATCTGGTGACAGGATGGCAAATGGCTCGTCGCCAATCATATCCCGCGCGCACCAAATCGCATGGCCCAGACCTAATGCTTCGCGTTGGCGGACATATTTGATGGCACCTGGCGGTGGCAGAAAGGCGTTGATCTGATCCAGTTCACTTGTCTTGCCGCGCCGTTCCAGTGTCGCGTTCAGCTCATAGGACAGATCGAAATGGTCTTCCATCGACTGTTTGCCGCGCCCGGTGACAAAGATGAAGTCCTCAATGCCTGCGGCCATGGCCTCTTCAACGGCATATTGGATCAGCGGCTTATCGACAACAGTCAGCATTTCCTTTGGCATAGCCTTGGTCGCCGGCAAAAACCGCGTGCCTAGTCCTGCCACGGGAAATACAGCCTTTTTGATGCGTACAGTCATGCCATGCCTGCCTGAGGCAGCCCCTTTTTGGAAACGGGGAGAAAGTCCCGTTGGGTATTGCCATAGCCAGTGGCGTAAGAGCAAGCGGAAGGGTGCTTTTCCAGGCAGCTTATCACTAAACAGTCATGAGATATGGCAATTGAACAGCGATTTGCCGCGAAGCTGCCCCTTTTTTGCCTAAATTCAGGTGCGTAGTGAGATGGCTGAAAAGCACTGTGAGATCCCGTCTCCGAATCATTGAAACGATTAGTCATTCCTTGGGGAGTATAGGTTATGATGAACAAGAGCAAAGATACTAATATCAGTTTGGCCAGGACGCGTAGTCAGTCCCGGCTGGTTCTGTCGGCAGTCTTCCTGATTGCTGCGGGCGTTGGCTTGTTAGGTCAGATGGATATGCACAAGAATGCTTATGCTGAATCCGTTGGCCCTCACGCTATTTCAAATGTCATTATGCAGCCAGCGGCCAATTCTGAGAACACGAACTGTGCAGCGCGTCCTGTTTAGTTCTTCAGCAGGACATCCTTCGCCTCATTTACCCGCGCAGCCAGATAGGCAGATCCACCGGTGTCTGGATGAACTTGTTTCATCAGTCGCCGATGGGCTGCCTTTATGTCTGCTGCTGTCGCGCCAGATTTTAGTCCCAGCAGGTTCAGCGCCTCTTTGACCGACATTTGACCGCTGTTGTTACTATGCGCACCGGAATCAGATCGGGAATTTGACGAGGCAGAGTCCCCGGCATCATTCTGCTCTGCCTGGCGCCATGCTGCACCATGGTTGCGATCCAAAAAGGCCTCTAACAATTGCAGGGATCGCGGATCGTTTGCCGCATTGATATGGTCATATAATTGTTGGCCTTCAGCCATCGACAGTTCTGACAACAGTGCCCCCTCGAAAGGCCCTGCCTTTATTCGTCCATCCATGACACCGCTGTCATGTTCCAGGTAAACATCAAAATAGGGAGAGGAGATGTGGGAGCGCTGGCCGCCGGACGGCCCTCTCATTGATTTCCAAAGGCGGCGCAGGCCATGCAGGCGCATGATCCAGGGAATCAGGAAGACCCCCAGACCCCATAGAAGCTGGATATTTCGCGTTACCAGCAGCACCAGAAGGACCGCCCCCCCGACGCCAATGGCGGTCCATTTGATCGCTTTCAGGATATCTTTCGGATTGGCAGATCGCGCCCAGTTCAAGGTCGCGAACAATACGAACATGGCGACGATTCCCAGCAGAAACCATGTCATCGTGGTGGTTTGCCCTTTGGCCCTTGCAACTGTTTCAACAGTGCAGCAGCCACCTCGCCATGGTCTGTGCGTCCATAATCCTCCAACGCTTTGACGCCGCCAGCCGCATAGACGGCGACGGCAGATAACAGGGCCTTAAGGCGATCAGCACTGGCCAGGTTGAAGGGGCACCAGGCCCCATTTGTCAGCCTGGCAATTTCACGAAATGCCCGTTCGGCAATTGGGTCCGAACCTTCTTGGAACAGAAAAACCGGCACGCCCAATAGTCCAAGCTCGCCCGCCTGGTGACAGACCACATCAATGTCTTCTTCAAACGCATCGCCAACATAAACCACGGCGCCGACTTTTCCATTTTCAGTTTGTTTTTTGATGTGGGACAGCACTTTGCCGATTTGGGTTTTGCCCGCGTGACAGGCAACCTTGCTCATCAGCCGGGCCAGGCCCGCAGCATCGGGTTGCCAGGCCCCTGCCTTGCATTCGCCAAAGCCCCTAAAATATACCAATTGCACGTTCAGGCCGCCAATGGCCTTAGTTGCCTCAAACATTTCCCCCTGAATCTGGCAGGCTGCATCCCAGGTCGGCTGGCGGCTCATCGTGGCATCCAGTGCAAAAATCAGACGCCCACGCTCCCCGCTGGTGGGGGATGGAGCAGGGGTGTTGCGCACTTTCTGTAAGAACGCATCCAGATCGCGCGTCGATTGATGGTCACTTGGTAGCTTGCTCATATGAAGTTATATGGGCTTTTAGCTGTCATTCGTCACCCTATGATGGTGAATTCATCTTCGGACTGTCTATTCAGTCTCTCGATCCAGACCAATGGCGGCCATCAGGTCGCGGACCTCTTGCCGGGCGGAGAGATGGGACATGTTCATGCGGATATCAGTTCCAGGGGTCTTAAGGTCCAACAACGTCAATCCATCCAGAAATAATTCCCGGAAGATCACGCGCTCAGAAAAACCCGGAACTTGCCGAAAGCCTACACGGGAACTGAGTTTTCCCAGTGCCTCTTCCATTGAGCGTTGATTGCGGGAATCCAGTTGAGCGGTGCGATTGCGCATGACGACCCAATCAAAGGTGCGGTTGCTCTTTTCCCTTCGTGCCTTCTGCATCTTCACCTGAAAAACCATTTCCGCATATTTGCTGGGGCGGGTCATGGCATAGGTTTCCGGGTCAATCATTGCCAGAACATCCAGATCAATGAAACTATCGTTCAATGGCGTGATCAGTGTATCAGAATAGGAATGGCCAACGCGGCTGAGGAAGTTGTCCGTACCGGGTGTATCGATCACGATATAATCGTGACGTGGGGCCAGGTCCTGCACGGCCTTTTCAACTGAATGGGCGTCATGAGCGCGGGCGACATCAATAGAGGCCACACTGGATGGTTCAATGGACCTGTGTGTGGGCATCAGCAGATTTATGCCGCGTCGTTCCGCATAGTTGCGCCGGTTTTCCATATAGCGAGTCAGGGTGCCCTGTCGGGCATCCAAATCAATGCTGGCTACACTGGCCCCGGTCGACAGTAACGAGGCGATAACATGCATGGTCGTTGTGGATTTGCCAGATCCCCCCTTTTGATTGCCAACGACGACGATATGGGCATATCGGTCTGATGCGCCTGCCTGCGCAGCATCATCATTGACCATAGGGTCCGAAGGCGCGGTCATCAAAGAAGGCTGCTCTTTTTTTGAAGATTGTTCTGGCATGTCATCCTTTAGGGGCAAATCCCGGGCCGCGGTGTTCATTGCATTTGTCTTTGGAAAGGGGGTCACGCGACCGACAGGATCAGAGGGGGCCTGACGCAAGAAGGCACGCCCAAATCTCCAATCTCTACCAGTCCAAGCCATATTTTCTGCCCCCCATCTCCGATTCCACACCCTCAAATTTAGACGAGATGGGGCACCGGAAACTCCAAACAAAATTTAATCCCTTCCCTTCGTTTTAGCGTTGCTTCGCTTTGACACAAGGGATTCTATCCGACAAAATTCATCGTATCATGAGATATTTGACTAAAATACTATTGTTTTTGGGTATTTGCGGTCTTTTGGCCGCCTGCGACGAATTGGGTTGGAATCCATTAGATACCAGTGAGGCGGCCCGGGTGGCCGAAATTCGGGCGAATACGGTCCCGATTCTGTTGCAAATTGACGTGCCTACCTTGACCGATGGCGCGTCTTTTTATGATGAGCAGTTGGATCGCGAAACAGATGTTTTAAAACGTCGTCGTACTTGGCGCGGACCTCCGGGCAATGATGTCTCCGCCTCGTTGCTGGATTTGCGCCATAAGGATGGCAGTCCGATGGGCGCACCGCCAACACCGGAGGAAGCGACCCAGAATTGGGGTGTTTTGGCCCAACGGGAATTGGTCTTCCAAACGCTCTATTCCAGCAAAAATGCAGTGGGGCCGGTTTTGTGGCGTCGGTTTACCATGGGGCCGAATATTTGTGTTTCTTTCTCTCAGGGATACAGTCCGGACGGAGATGTCCCAACCCGTCATCTGCTGGGATATTATTGTGCCCCGGCGGGGGAGGCCTTTAGTGATGGGCAGGCGGAAACCGTTGTACGCGCTATTCGCGTACAAGAAGGGGATCCTGCCCTGTCACCAGACGGTTAAAATACGATTTTGTGATTGAATATTTTTCCATTTGCCCTGTTTTTGCCATGCTTAGTCTATAAATCACTGTTCCATGAGAAAATGGCTTATTAAAAAGCCGCTTCGCGCGGTTATCGTAATAACCTTGCTGATGGTAGCGCTTTTGCTTGGACCTGCCACGGTGTTGGTCGCTGATGATGCGCGACTGGCACAAAGCTGGCGTTCGGCGCGGGTTGATTCGGCGGGAATTGCCCCTTTACCATCGGAAGAACCCGGCGCGGTCATTCAGGTCTATGCGGCACGGACATTTGGGTGGCGGGGCGCATTTGCTGTGCATACCTGGATAGCCACAAAGCGCGCCCATGCGAAATCCTATCAAACTCATCATGTCATTGGGTGGCGTTCTGGATCCAAAGTGATCAGTCGTTGGGAGGCCCCTGATCGGTATTGGTATGGATCCAAACCGGAGCTTGTGCTGGATATTCGCGGAGACCGTGCCGCAGCCTTGATCGATTCGGTTAAAGATGCCGTTGCAAGTTATCCTTATCCAAACAGTTACACGGCGTGGCCGGGCCCAAACAGTAATACCTTCATTGCCTGGATCGGTCGGGAAGTGCCTGAATTACAGCTTGAAATGCCTCCTCATGCGGTTGGAAAAGACTATCTGGGGGGCTTTCAGCTGGTGGATTGGGTGCCCAGTGGAACAGGGGCGCAGCTCAGCCTTTTGGGGGTGTTGGGGGTGACCTTGGCCTGGGATGAGGGCGTGGAGGTCAATCTGATGGGGCTCACGATTGGATTGGACCCGCAGGATATGAATCTGAAATTACCCGGTATAGGCCGGGTGGGACCAACACCTGATCCACGAAGGGATTCTTAAGAAAGCAGCGTCTTAGGTGTTGGAAATGATTACTTCTGTCTTGCCGGTTCGGGGCAGGGCGGGGATAACTGTGTAACCGCTTTGCGATGTAGGATTGGGTTTGGAAATATGAGCATCTGGGGGAAAATTGTTGGCGGTGCCGCTGGTTTGGCGCTTGGTGGCCCTATTGGGTTGCTGCTGGGCGCGGTGGGCGGTCATTTTGTTGACCGTTTGCGTGGCGAGAGCGAGGCAGACCCAGATCGCGCAAAACGCTCTGTTGGTTTTACCATCGCGGTGATCGTTCTGGGCGCGAAAATGGCCAAGGCCGATGGGGTCGTGACCGAAGACGAGGTCGACGCCTTCAAGGAAGTCTTTAAAGTTCCCGAAGAAGAGATGAAGAATGTCGCGCGGATTTTTAATCAGGCGCGCCAGGATTCAAGAGGGTTCGAGCCTTATGCCGAGCAGGTCGCGGGGATGTTTCGGTCAACCCCCGAAGTACTGGAAGAGCTGTTGTGGTGCCTAGCCCATATTGCGAAGGCCGATGGTGTGATCCACCCTGGCGAATTGGAATTCCTGAAACGTGTCGCCGAAATCTTTGGGTTTGATAACCAGACCTTTGAACGTGTCACCGCGCTGCAATTGGATGGTGAACAGGCCGATCCTTATCAAATTCTAGGCGTTTCCCGGGATGCCAGCGAGGCAGAGATAAAGAAGGCACATCGGGCGCTGGTGATTGAAAACCACCCAGACAAGCTGATCGCCAAGGGCATGCCCGAAGAATTTGTTGCTGTTGCAAACGAACGTCTGGCCAAGATCAATGCCGCCTATGACCGTATCCGTCAGCGGAAGGGCTAGTAGGAGGGATGAGGCCGGTTGATCTTGCTATTGCCCTTTTCGTTGTCACGATTTGGGGACTGAATTTCGTTTTCGTTAAGATCGGTGTGGCGGAAATTCCGCCCTTTTTATTCATGGCCCTGCGTTTTGGTGTGGTTGCAGTCATTTTGGTGCCTTTCATCAAGTGGCCCCATGGGCGGGGAAAGGCACTTCTCGCCTATTCCTTGATGTTAGGGGTCATCCATTTTGGTCTGATGTTCAATGCAATCCATTTAATCGATGCCTCAACGGTCGCTTTGTTGAGCCAATTGAATACACCATTCGCGGTGATTTTATCAGCCATCCTGTTTCGGGATTATCCTGGCTGGAAGCGTGTCCTGGGAATTAGCATCGCCTTTGCAGGATGTTTTGTGATCGCTGGAGAACCTCGCTTTGACGGAGCTCTTCTGCCTATTCTGATGGTGGTTGGCGGTACATTTGCCTGGGCCGTTGCCGCGGTTCAGGCCAAGAAAATGGGGTCCATTGGTCCCTTCGCCTTGAATGGCTGGATGGCCTTATTCTCCACACCCCCTTTGTTAGCGATTTCTCTGATGACCGAATCCGGCCAGTGGGAAGCCTTGCGCATGATCAGTATCGATGCGGTGATCTCGGTGCTGTATCAATCGGTTCTGGTTGTCATCGTGGGGTATGGCCTATGGTATGGCCTGATCAATCGCTATGCCCTTAGTCGGGTTATTCCCTTCACGCTGCTTTTGCCGGTGATCGGCGTGGCCGGGGGCGTTTTGGCCCTGGGGGAGGCGCTGACGGTGGATATGCTGATCGGAGGCGGCTTGATTATTGTCGGTGTTGGTATCGTCGCGCTGCGCCAGGCGGCGCGCGGGGAAATGCCCCCAATTAAACCACATTAGGAGGGTCGTCGAATCGCTATGCTTGTCATCGACACGCCATCCCCAAATTTTGGCGACCGCCGCGATGGCAGCGCTGTCACGATGCTGGTTTTTCATTACACGGGAATGCGCAGTGCTGATGACTCTTTGGCACGGCTGTGTGATCCAGTGGCAGAGGTCAGCGCCCATTATCTGATTACGGAGTTGGGTGATATTCATCAACTGGTCTCGGAACACAAACGCGCCTGGCATGCGGGTTTGGGACAATGGCGGGGGGAGCGGGATGTAAATTCCCGATCCATCGGGATTGAGCTACAGAATCCCGGGCATGAATTTGGGTATAAGACATTTCCAGGCGTACAAATTGACAGTTTGATCGAACTGTCACGGGACATTCTGGAACGCCATGATATTCAGGCTTCTGGCATTGTTGGACATTCCGATATTGCGCCAGATCGCAAGCAAGATCCGGGCGAATTGTTTCCGTGGCGGGAATTGGCGCAGGCTGGCATTGGTGTTTTCCCTGAGGCTGGGATTGATACGCAAGAGACGCTGGACGCTTTGCTGACCCAAATTGGATATGACCCCGGAGCAGAGAATCGAATATCAGCGTTTCAACGACGGTTCAGGCCGGGACAGATTGATGGGCAATCTGACACAATCTGCTGTAGCCTCGCCGCAGCCTATCTGGCAGCTTTATCACAGTAATTGGAGGTTTTGTTATGACTCGAGTGATTGATTATTTTTACAGCCATGTATCACCGTGGTCATTTTTCGGTCATCCACGCTTGTTATCGATTGCCCATCGTAAAGACGTATCTATCAATTTTCATCCTATTACTGTGGCGGAGGTTTTTCCAAAAACTGGAGGATTACCCCTTGCGAAACGCGCCCCGGAACGCCGCGCTTACCGTATGGTGGAGTTGAAGCGTTGGTCGAAACATTTGAATATGCCAATCAACTTTGAACCTAAGTATTTCCCAGTGGATGATCGACCTTCTTTGGCCTTTGCGTTGGCAGCAGCTCAATCGGGTGCTGATTTGGGCAGCCTGTCTTTTGCCTTGATGAAGGCAGTTTGGCAGGATGAACGGGATATTTCCGATTGGTCAACGCTGGCGGCAATCGGGACTGAGTCCGGATTGGATGGTGCGGCCTTGGTGGCAGAGGCTCAAACGGATGCGATAAGTGCTAAAGGGCTCGCAGAATCTGAACTGGCCGTGCAAGCCGGATGTTTTGGCGTGCCATGGTATTCATACAAGGGGGAAGGGTTCTGGGGGCAGGATCGTCTGCCTCTGCTGGAAGAGGCATTAGGGTAAAAACATCTCAAAATTAACGGGGACGCTGTCGCCCAACCACATTGCCGCATCGCGATGATCATACAAGTGATCTCCCGTTGATGGGTGCACGAAGATCGTCAGGCCATTGCGCTTTAAATTCAGCCAAGGGATTACTATGGCGAAGGCTTCAACAGGTACAATGAGTTGGCAGCTCCAACGGAAATGAGGCCCAACCAAACGCTCATGCATACGTCCCATTTCCAGTCCAAACTTGTCTCGCGCCTCTTCAAAAAGGGTGCGGGCCTGATCAATGGTATCTGCATCAAAATAAACATGCGCATGGTAATTATAGATATCGTTTAACTCGGGCATCGATGGTTTTCCAATTTAGCGTACAGGTGGTTTTTAATAAGAGGCGGATAGTATCATTATCTTTTCCTCGAATGCCATCCCTTGCGCGAAACCTTGACCACGCGGGACGGGGCGCGTAGCTACATCGGGGAAATATTGAACAAGGTGCTTCGAATGAAAAAGGCGTTGATTACGGGGATTACCGGTCAGGATGGATCGTATCTCGCAGAGTTTCTGTTGTCGAAAGGGTATGAGGTGCACGGTATTGTGCGCCGCGCCTCAACCTTCAACACAGAGCGGATTGATCATATCTATCAAGATCCTCATGAAAGCCATCTGCGCCTGAAGCTGCATTATGGGGATTTGGCGGATGGCTCAGGCTTGCGCCGGATACTGGAACATGTGCAGCCAGACGAGGTTTATAATCTGGGCGCGCAGAGCCATGTTCGGGTTAGCTTTGATCAGCCGGAATACACCGCCGATGTCGTCGGTACGGGCACATTGAGACTGCTGGAAGCCCTGCGGGATTACATCCATACGACAAAACATGCGGCAAAACTGTATCAAGCAGGCAGTTCCGAAATGTTTGGTGCGGCCAATCCTCCACAAAGTGAAGCCACGGCCTTTTATCCGCGCAGCCCCTATGCGGTTGGAAAGGTTGCGGCGTTCTGGTTCTGTAAGAACTATCGCGAGGCTTATAATCTGTTCGTTGCCAATGGCATTCTGTTTAATCATGAAAGCCCGCGTCGAGGGGAAACCTTTGTCACCCGCAAAATCACCCGAGCGGTTGGGCGCATAAAGCTGGGCCTGCAGGACAAGCTGTTCTTGGGCAATCTGGATGCCCGGCGCGACTGGGGCTTTGCCGGTGACTATGTTGAGGCGATGTGGCTGATGCTGCAGCAGGATAAGCCCGACGACTATGTTGTCGCGACGGGGGAGGCTTATTCGGTTCGGGAATTCCTGGAAGCCGCCTTTGGCTACGCGGATCTTGATTACACGAAGTATGTCGAATTTGATGCCCGATATCTTCGCCCGACGGAGGTGGATTATCTGCTGGGCGATCCCACGAAAATCAAAAAGGCTCTGGGCTGGGAGCCAAAGGTTGGCTTTCAGGAATTGGTGAAGATGATGGTCGATAATGACATGGATCTGGCAAGACGCGAAAAGGTCCTATTGGACGCTGGCCATATTGTGCCCAGTCCGGTTGGGGCCTGATGCCTATGACTAAACCATCATTTTCTGATCCGATCTTTGTTGCGGGCCATCGTGGCCTGGTGGGGTCCGCGGTTGTCCGTGCTTTGGAATCTGCGGGTTATACCAATCTGATCACACGGCGCTCCTCAGACTTGGACCTGCGGGAACAAGCGGCGGTGCGTGCTTTCTTTGCATCGGAACAGCCCCGCTATGTCATTTGTGCCGCTGCGATGGTTGGTGGTATTGCGGCCAATAACGATTTTCCAGGAACCTTTATATACGACAATCTGGCCATTCAGACTAATGTGATTGAGGCCTGCCGACAGCAGGCGGTCAAAAAGCTGATCTATCTGGGATCGACCTGCATCTATCCAAAACATGCACCGCAGCCTATTCAGGAAGAACACCTGTTGACCGGGCCGTTGGAAGAAACCAATGAAGCTTATGCAATCGCTAAAATTGCCGGTCTGAAAATGTGTGAAGCCTATGCCAAGCAATACGGCATGTCTTCCATCACGTTGATGGCAACCAATCTATACGGCCAGGGTGATAACTTTGATCTGGAAAAAAGCCACGTCATCCCCGCACTGATGCGAAAAGCCCATGAGGCAAAATTGGCAGATGCCAAGACCATGACAGTCTGGGGCACAGGTAAGCCCCTGCGGGAATTTCTGTATGTCGATGATATGGCCGCCGCCGCGCGCTATTGTCTGGAGCATGATACGCCGTATTCCATGGTGAATGTTGGATCCGGGGAGGAGATCAGCATCGCAGATCTGTGCCGTTTGATCTGTGACGTTGTTGGATTTAGGGGGGAGTTGATATTCAATCCGGAAAAGCCGGATGGAACGCCGCGCAAATTGGCGGATTCTTCTAGACTCAGGGACTTGGGATGGTCACCAACCGTTGGTCTGCGAGACGGTCTTGAAAAGACATATCGTTGGTTTTCTCAAACAGCCAATGCGCGCCTAGGGGATTGAGTTAAGTTTATGAGCGGGTCTGTATCGTCTTCTTCCATCATTGCATTGCTTGGTTTGGCCGTTGCTGTCGTGATCGGTGTATTGGATCCTTTGGGCCTGGGCCCCACCGTCGCGCCCGTGGCGGGGCTGGTCGCCGGGACAATCACCTTGTTTGCGACCGGGGCCGTGGCGGAACATCTGACCGCCCTGTTATTCTTTGCCATTGCGATGGTATTCAGCATCGCCCCGTCGGAACTTGTATTCACTGGATTTGCCAGCAAGGCCTTCTGGCTTGTCGTGTCGGGTCTGGTGATTGGTCTTGCCATCAATCAAACTGGATTGGGGGCGCGGATTGCACGGGGATTGGCACGCCTGTTCCCAGCGAATTATGTAGGACTGTTGGCTGGCCTTATTTTTGTGGCAATGGCGATATCTTTTTTCATGCCGTCCAGCATGGGCCGGATTGTGTTGTTGATGCCCATCGCCCTGGCGCTGGCGGATCGCTATGGCTTGGCAGAACGGACATTGGGGCGCAGCGGCGTGGCGCTGGTCGTTGGGTTCGCCTGTTTCAATCCCCCCAATGGTATCCTGCCAGCCACCGTGCCGAACATGGTTTATGTCGGCGCGGTTGAAAAAATCTATGGGATTGCGCCGCTCTATGGGGAATGGATGCTGCTGCATTTTCCGCTTCTGGGTTTTTTAAAGGCGGTCTTGATCTGGTTGGTCGGTTGCTTCTTGTTCCGCCAGCCCGTCACCATTCAGGCGGAGGTTGAGCAATCCTCCCCGATGACCGCAGAAGAAAAACGCTTGGCCTTTATTCTTCTGTTTGCCCTGTTGGGGTGGTCCACCGATATTCTGCATGGGATTTCGCCGGCCTGGATTGGTCTTGTTGCGGCTATTTTGTGCCTGTTGCCGGGGATAGGCGTCCTGCCAAAGGATGCCTTCAAGCAGATTAACATCGCACCGGCAATTTATGTGGCCAGTATCCTGGGCATGGGGGCTCTGATTGCCGATAGTGGCCTTGGCGCGCAATTGGGGACGGCAATGGCTGATATTCTGCCCTTGGCTCCAGGATCGCCTGTGCTGAATTTCTTCTCGCTGGCACTGGGGGGAGGGATCACGTCCCTGGTTTCCACTATGCCAGGCTTGCCTGCTGTCATGGTTCCCCTGGCAGAACCGCTGCATGTGGCCTCTGGCCTGCCGTTGAAAACGGTTCTTGCCAGCGTTGTCTTATCCTACTCAACAACCATCCTTCCTTATCAGGCCCCACCCCTGGTGCTTGCCATCGGCATGACCGGGGCCAGACTGATTGATGCGACCAAGCTTGTTGTGCTTGTTGGGATTCTCAGTGTTCTGATTATTCTGCCGCTGACATTCCTGTGGTGGCATTTTCTGGGCATGATTTAACCATAATTAATTTGCAGACTTGATTTGCATCAACGCCCCCCCGATGTGGAACGCATAGAATGCCTGCATATGCTCAGGCAATAATCAGAGTTATGCGAGGAGAAGATGTTATGACTGTGAAGCGAATTCTTGTTCATTATGATGGAACCAAGCGTGCAGAACGCGCGCTGTCATCGGCGCTGGAACTGGCGGAAGCGCAGGACGCGCATCTGATCGGTTGCGCTGTTGAGGCAGAGCCCCGGATTCCGACCTATGCCGCCGCCCAGATACCAGCGGATGTAATTGCAACGATGGTAGAAGAGCAGCGTCAGTATGTTGAGGCTGCAAAGGCATCTTTTGACAAACTGGTGGCCGCTTCGGCGTGGACGGATCGATCCGAATTTGTGAAAGCAAAGGGTGACACAACACGCGCCCTATCTCGCATTGGCCGAGGGTGCGACTTGATCGTTCTGGGTCAATCTGAGCCGGATAACGATTTCGTAGAAATAGAAGACCTGCCCGATAATTTGGTTCTGGAGAGTGGGCGCCCGGTTCTGATCATCCCTTACATTGGAAAGACACAGCGCATTGGGGGGCATGTCCTGCTGTGCTGGACCGACACAAGAGAAGCCGCCAGAGCGCTGTCAGACGCATTGCCGTTGTTGAACAAAGCGTCGAAGGTGACGGTGTTGAGTGTTGGTGAAAGACCAAGTGACCCTGCCATTTCTGCCGATGATGCAGCCCGCTTCCTGGCGGCCCATGGCATTTCCGCTGATTTGCGCCATACACCTGGAAAAGGATTGGATGTCGGGACAGTTGTCCTTAATGAAGCATCTGATATCGGCGCAGATATGATTGTGATGGGGGCCTATGGTCATTCGCGTCTACGGGAAACCATTTTGGGTGGTGTGACCCATACAATCTTAAAGGAAATGACAGTTCCGGTTCTGATGTCGCATTAAGGCGATCCTCAGATCTGCATTCGCTTAACTGCTGTGCACTGTGTCGTAATAGGCTTGGGCGCCCGGATGGACAGGTACCAGTCCCTTCGGGCGTCCTTGTTCTACTGTTGGAAAGGTCAGTCCCGGATTGTTGTGATTGAATAAATCTGCGGTACTGCTCTGCCACAGGGCACGGGTGATGCTTTCAATTAAGCCAAAATCCATTTTCTCTTTCACCACCCATTTAACACCAAGCTTCACGGTCGAGACAGTGTCGATCTTGTGATAGGTGTCCTTTGGAATCTCCCCGGCGGACAGGAATGGGAAAAAGCCTTTCAGGGTTTGCTGGGCGGCACCATCAACCGTTAACAGTTTGATGGCTTCTTCCTGCTGAAGCTCTCTAATCGCATCAATAGGCGCGGCGCCCATTTCGAAAAAGGCATCAATCACGCCCGTGATCAGATGGTCTGCAGCTGGTCCTGGACGCAGATACAAGGGCTTTACGTCTTGCAGGTTTAATCCATTCAGCCGCAATAGGGTGTTTACAATCGTGGCCGTCCCCGCCCCTCTGGCACCGAATGAAACTGTTCGGCCTTTCAAGTCTCGTATGCTGTCGATGCCCGAATCCGCACGCACAACGATATGCAGCGATACTGGGATCAGATCGGCAATCACGCGCAAATCAGGCACGCTTGTCTCATCTGCGAAAGGCCCGCCGCCGGTGAACGCCCAATAGGCCATATCAGCGTGCACCAGGGCGGATTCCAGCACACCATCTCGAATGTCGCGAATATTTGGAATGGAACCGGCACGGGTCTGTGCCACGGCAATCAGACCAGGCACGCCACATATTCCCCCTTCGTCGCAAGGGCTGCTGCCGGGTGGGCGGCTGATGCCCGCTGAAATCGCGGTTCCCAGGCTGTAGAGTGTTTCTGCCGATGGCCCTGTCCCGATCCGAAAAAAGGATAGGGTTGGTGTCTCCTCCTGCGCAGACAGGGGGGAGAAGTGGCTGGGCAGCAGTAAACTGGCCATGCCACCTGCTAGGCCGGTGGCCAGCAGATGTCGACGGTCAGCACCATGATCGCTTAAGGATCCTGACGCCGAAGTGATATTCCGAGGCAATGGCAGTTTTTCACGGGTCATTTGCGATTCCACCGTGGATGACATCCATAGTCTTACGCCGAGACTGCCGGGTGCGTCAAACCCTGACCAAGGCGTATGTGACTGCAGTGCCTACCTATATCGGCTTTTGATAGCATCCTGCCGTTTCGGCCCGCAGACGGGTCAGGGCATAGACCATCTGCATGGTTTCGGACGGTGTCTTTAACAGGTCAGCGACCTCAATCGCGGCACCCAGGATGGCATCCAGTTCTATCGCACGCCCGCGGTCAAAGTCTTGCAACATGGAGGTTCTGAACGCACCAAGTCGCAGTCCTCCTTTCAGTCGTTGATCGATGGTAATCGATGGGGGGAAGTTTAGTGCCAGGCACAGGGCCGTGAACTCTTCCATCATCCGGCGGCCGATCCTCGATACGTCTGGATCATTGGTCATGACATCCAATGTTGCGCCCGTGACGACGGACAGAGGATTGGCCCAAAGGTTCCCCATTAGTTTGTTCAAGACATCAGATCGGATATTCTCTGAGAGGGGGCAGACCATTCCCGATGCCTCAAGTATCGATGAAACCTTAGACCGGGAGGGGGAGGGGGGCTGTGTGATCGAACCGATAACCAATCGATTTCCTCCAGAGCTTTTGATCGTGTAGGGGGGGACCACTTCTGCCGCCAGATAGACTGCGCAGCCGATAATATTTGAGGGATTAAACTGTTGGAACAGGGTGCCATTGGGATCGACAGACTTAACAACGGTGTTGCTTTCTGAACCGTCTATTTCCTGGAAAAACCACCAGGGCAGACCATTGATGGCGGTTAGCACCTGTGTTTTAGGGCCCATTAGTGGTGTGATCATCGGCAGGGCAGCTTCAATTTGATGCGCCTTCACGGCGATGATGATCAAGTCCTGCGGGCCTTGATTGGCGGGCGTATCCGTAACACGCGGATGACAGGTAAATCGGTCCTGTGCATCTTCGTAGGTCAGGCCGTGTTGACGAATGGCGGCCAGGGTTGCGCCCCTGGCAATCAACAGCGGATCTACACCGGCCTTGGTCAGCAGCGCTGTGATCATGCCCCCAATTGCGCCAGCCCCCACAATCGCAATCCGCATTTTATTCTCCCCGCTTTCTTTGCTTGCCGTTATCTTTCGGTACGGTTCTGCTATCACAATGAAAAACGGGCGTCAGCGGTTTTCCTCTGACGCCCGTTTCGCTGATGCGGTGCCACTGCGATATAGTGGCGACCATCCCCTCTTTAGTCAGGTATCTCCCTAAACTCAGGCTACCTTCCAGCCAAACTCAGTGCCCCAGAATCTGGCTCAGGAAGAGTTTCGTGCGTTCACTTTGTGGATTGGTGAAGAATTCCTCAGGCTTGTTCTCCTCGATGATTTCTCCGCCATCCATAAAGATCACACGGTCGGCCACTTTGCGCGCAAAGCCCATTTCGTGGGTTACGCACAACATTGTCATGCCGGTTGAGGCGAGATCAATCATCGTGTCCAAGACTTCGGAAATCATCTCCGGGTCCAGGGCGGATGTCGGCTCGTCAAACAGCATGATACGCGGGTTCATGCACAGGGACCGGGCAATAGCGACACGCTGTTGCTGCCCCCCGGACAATTGGCCCGGATATTTCAACGCCTGTTCGGGGATTTTGACCCGTTCCAGATATTTCATCGCGATTTCTTCTGCCTCACGCTTGGGTGTTTTGCGCACCCAGATCGGCGCCAATGTGCAGTTCTCCAGAACTGTTAGATGCGGAAACAGATTAAAGTGCTGAAACACCATCCCGACTTCACGCCGGATGGCATCAATATTCTTCAAGTCGTTGGTCAACTCGATGCCATCAACATAGATGTGCCCCTGTTGGTGCTCTTCCAGCCGGTTCATGCATCGGATCATTGTCGACTTACCAGACCCGGACGGGCCACAGATCACGATCCGCTCCCCCCGTTTAACGGTCAGGTTGATGTTTTTCAGCACATGGAATTCGCCATACCATTTGTTCATTTGCAGAACTTCGATAGCGATTTCGCTCTCTTTCTTATTCGCGTCAGGTTTAGCCATGACAGTATCCTCTCGTCGCGCGCTTAGCGTTTATGACCCGTGTGCAGTTTATTTTCCAGGTACATAGAATACCGGGACATTCCAAAGCAGCAGACGAAGAAGAACGCCGCCACGAATACATAAATCTCTACAGAAAGACCGTTCCAAACAGGGTCAGAGACTGCCGATTTGGCAACGCCCAACACGTCTAACATCCCGATCACGATAACCAATGTCGTATCCTTATACAGACCGATAAAGGTGTTCACGATTCCCGGAATGGAAATCTTCAGCGCTTGCGGCAGGATGATTAACCGCATCGTCTGCCAATATTTCAGCCCCATTGCATCGGCTGCTTCGAACTGACCCTTAGGCAGGGATTGTAGACCGCCCCGGATGACCTCTGCCATGTAAGCGGAAGCAAACAAGGTCACCATGATTAGCACCCGTAGCAGCAGATCAAAATTGGTGCCCGGCGGCAGGAAATAACTCAACATTGTCGAGGCAACGAAGAGCAAGGTGATCAGTGGTACGCCACGAATGAACTCAATAAAGACAGTACAGACCACCTTTATTGCCGGAAGATTGGAGTATCGACCCAAGGCGAGAATAATCCCCAAAGGCAGCGAGAATGTGATGCCCGTCACGCCAATGACGATCGTCAGCAACACACCGCCAAACAGCCTTGTGTCCACTTGTTCCAGCCCAAAGACGCCGCCAACCATCAGGATGGCCGCGATAATTGGGAACGCCAAGGAGAAGTAGAGCCCATATTTGCGGAAGGGCGTGTTGTCATACAGCACTGGAATCAGAGCCAGGATCAACAGGATGAAGGTCAGGTTCGGCCGCCACCGCAACTCATCAGGATAAAATCCATAAATGAAGACGGAGAAACGGTCTCCAATAAAGGCCCAACAGGCCCCTGATCCAAGTTCTGCACATTCCGCCCGTGAACTGGCATTCACCACAGCGTCAAAGATGAAGTAGTCCAGAATCCCAGGAAGGATCAGATACAACAAATAGATCGATAACAATGTCAGAATGGTATTGGTAACCGTCCCGAACAGATTGTCCCAGACCCAGCGTTGCCAACCAACCAGATTTTTGGGAGGGGGAAGACTGGGATGGTGACCCGGTTCATAGCTTTTTGCGTCGCTCATCACAGCCTCCTATCGTTCGATCAGTTTGATACTGCTATTGTACCAATTCATGAAACCTGACACGGCCAGCGAGATACATAGATAGATCGCCATTACGAGAATCATGCACTCCATTTCTCGACCGGTCTGGTTCAGGGTGATCCCGCCCAGCGTTGCCGTGATATCCATATAGCCAATGGCAATCGCCAGAGAGGAGTTCTTGGTCAGGTTCAGGTATTGGCTGGTCAGCGGCGGTACGATCACACGCATAGCCTGGGGAATGATGACCAGTTGCAGTGTCCGATTGTTTCGCAGGCCCAGTGCGCTGGCTGCTTCGGTCTGGCCATAATTCACAGCCAGAATGCCTGCTCGCACCGTTTCCGCAATAAAGGCAGAGGTGTAGAGCGCCAAAGCCAGTGTCAGAGCAATAAGCTCCGGCTTGACCACATAACCGCCCTTAAAGTTGAACCCTTGCATCGCGGGAGTGTTCCAATCAAGCGGCATACCCGTCAGGAAATAAACGATAAGGGGCAGCCCGATGATTAGGCCCAGTGAAACATATAGTACCGGTAAAATTTTACCGGTCTCGTCCTGAACTTTCTTGGCATAATTCTTAAAAATGAGTGAGCCTATAATACCCAGTAAAAAGACGATAATTGTTGCCCAGAACAGGGGATGGGGGTCCGGGCTTGGCATATTGATGCCACGATTTGAGAAGAAGAAGGAATCGTTAAGACTGAGCGCCTGCTTCGGGCTGGGAAGGTTGGTCACAATAAAGCCGTGCATCAGCAAGATCCACAGCAGTACCGGAACGTTACGCAGGCCTTCAACGTAGCAATAGACAAGTCTGTTCATCAGGAAGTTCTTGCTCAATCGCAACACCCCCATAATGAAGCCAACAACAGTGGCAATAAGAATGCCCAGTCCCGCAACCAGGAAGGTGTTGATCAATCCAACGGCGGCGGCTTTTAAATTCGTGCTGCGCGAGTCGTATTCGAGGAAAGACTGATTGATGTCATAATTCGCGGGTTGAAACAGAAAGTCAAAACCCAGCGTCTTACCAATCGCATCAAGATTGGCGGCCGCATTGTGAATAAGATAGCCAACAAGCGCGAAAATAACGGCGATTGTGAATATCTGGATGATGACTTGTCGCGCTTCACTATCGTACCACAGTCGCATTATTCCGCCGCGTTGCGGTGTGGAATCAGTGTCAGATGCTACGGACATCTAGATTCTCCCTCGAGGGTTGACGCAAATGGGCCTCGTCAAAGGATGTGAGAATTTGCCAATACCGATCATACGCGTCGACTTTCTGTTAAGTCGTAACGGATCGGACACGCCAAACATGTAATGAACATGGAGCTGAAAGAACCGAGGCGGCACCTGTTGGAGCCGCCTCGGGTATTCAGTCAGTTTTTAGCGGATTGGCGGGGCGTAGAGAATGCCACCGTTGCTCCACAGAGCGTTCAGACCACGCTCGAGACCAATTTCAGTGTTCGGACCGAGGTTGCGATCAAAGATCTCACCATAGTTACCACCCGCTTTAATCGCGCGCAGTGCCCACTGATTGTCGAGACCAATCATCTCGCCGTAGTTGCCTTCAGCACCCAGGATACGGGCGATATTTGGGTTCGGCGGGTTGGCGGCCATTTCATCTGCATTGGCTGCAGTGATGCCATACTCTTCGGCTTCGATCAGTGCGTTCAAAACCCAACGGGTAGCGTCCGCCCAAGCATCGTCACCCTGGCGTACTGCCGGGCCGAGAGGCTCTTTGGAAATGATTTCTGGCAGAAGGATGTGGTCTTTTGGATTTTCGAAGGTCGCGCGGGTTGCCGCAAGACCAGAAGCATCCGTGGTGTATACATCGCAACGACCGCTGAGGTAGTTGGTGCGTGCTTCTTCGTTGGTTTCGATCGGAACCGGCTCATAGGACATGCCCTGGGCACGGAAGTAATCCGCCAAGTTCAATTCAGTGGTCGTGCCCGTCTGAATGCAGACAGATGCGCCATTGAGCTGTTTTGCGGAGGTGACGCCCAAAGCCTTGTTCACCATAAAGCCCTGACCGTCATAATAGTTGACGCCCAAGAAGGTGAGTTTCAGGTCGGCATCACGGCTCATCGTGACCGTTGTGTTCCGGTACAGCAGGTCGCCTTCACCAGAACTCAGAGCAGTAAAGCGGGTTTTACCTGTTGTCGGGACGAATTTCACTTTGTCACCATCGCCCAGCACGGCTGCCGCTGTGGCACGGCAGAAATCGACATCAAAGCCGTTCCAGCGTCCGTTGGCATCCGTGTATGCAAAACCTACGAGGCCGGTTGTGACGATGCAATTCAGCTCGCCACTTGCTTTAACGTCTTCAAGCGTAGCTGCATTGGCGACGGTAGCCGTCATTGCCAAAGCCGCGCCTGCGACCAGGATTGATTTGAGTTTCATGTGGTATTGTCCCCTATTCTTTCGGTTGTTGCCAGTTTCATAACTGGTCAAGCAGCTTGCTTAGGCCCTTTTTTATGCTCCCAAACGGCTGCTATCGCAGCTCTATTCTGGTTAGGTAAGAAAAATATTCCAAATCTGGTGACGTTTTGCAAACCGAAATCTTGCGGTGCACAGCTTTTTAATCACGACAGACGTTTGTTATTGCTTACCCATCCTTATCTGCATACTCACACAACCTGTACTGAATGTCCAAAAAATTGCAGCAATGGTCGTTTTTGATACTACTGACTTAGTTTAAGTGCCTCAATTGAGAGCCCTAATTGCTTTATTACAAGCTGTCTTTAGCGATGAATATTACTATTTAAATAGACGCAATAGCTGTCATTATGCGACATTGTTCGGTAACGGCTTAAATGAGCTGCAAATAGAATTTGTATTTGAAGCAAAGATTTTTAATTGGGCAAGGAGCGCTTATATGGCTGATACAGACAATGACGCGAATATCGCAATTGATGCTGGGATGATGGATGGGCGTTCGCGTGAAGAGTTGATCGACGACATGGCGCTTCCCTTCCTTGATTTGGCGGAAAAGATTGAAGCGGCGAAACTAAATGAACTGTCGGATGATGCATGGCAGAGCATTTTGGAAACCAACCTGTTTCTGTGGCGGTTCATTTCGAACTTCTTGCCGCGCCATTTTTCCGACGATGTCACGCCTGAAACGGCGGGGTTGATTACTAAGATCAGCGATTTCATGACGAAAGTAACCATCGCAATGTCAAATGGCGGCGCGCGGGAGCCTGAATTACTGAACAAGATGGTGAAGTTGAACCTGAATATGTGTGATCAGATTTTAGCCATGCGGAATAATCCTGATCTTTAAGCTGGGGTAGAACATCCCCGCATCGTCGCTTCTCAAGGATTTGTATGTTTTATAAAGCCAGTGAACCCCATGGTTTGCCTCATAACCCCTTCAATGGATTAATCGTTCCGCGTCCTATTGGCTGGATATCCAGCATGGATAAGGACGGAAATGTCAATTTGGCCCCGTATTCTTTCTTTAACGGGGTCTCTTATTTTCCACCCCAGGTAATGTTTTCTTCCACGGGTCCCCATACCCAACACGAAGGGCCAAAGGACTCTGTCCGGAACATTCTTGAGACAGGGGAATTCGTTCACAACATGGCAACATGGGCATTGCGCGAGGCAGTTAATATGTCCGGGATCGCGGCGCCGCATGGTATTGACGAATTCGAACTGGCAGGCCTGACCCGCGAGGCTTCGGAACTTGTCGCTCCTCCTCGTATTAAGGAAAGCCCGATCCAGTTGGAATGCAAATTGGTGAAGGTTGTGGATCTTCCCTCCACCCAGAAAAATGGCACGACCACTGTTATCTTCGGGGAAGTGATTGGCATTCATATAGATGAGAATGTCATCGTCGATGGGATCGTTGATATCAAACTGGTCGATCCAATCGCACGGCTCGGCTATCGTGATTACGCCCGGATAACAGAGACATTCTCGATGGACCGTCCAGATTGGCCGCTTAAACCCTAGGGTTCCAGGGGACTCTGTCGCGCTATTGGGAAAATACCTTTTGCAATAATTCGGTTGTTCGTTTTGCTGGGTTTTCCCGAATGGATGCTTCTTCCTCAGCGATGTAATGAAACAAGCCGTCATAGGCCTTATCTGTCGCGTGGGTTGTCAGGTCGCCTTTCACATCTGGTACAAAGGGCATTTTCTTGTAGCTGGCCATCATTTTGTCCAGGGCATCGACGGCACCAACTTCTGTTAGGGCCTGATCTACGATGGGGCGGATTTTCGCCTTGATCTCATCACCGGAAACCCGTGCCAGATACTGTGTCGCGGCGTCATCGGGTCCCTGTAAAATTCCTTTCGCATCGTCAACGCTCATGGCCTGGATCGCATTTAAGACAACCTCGCCACTGTCCTTCATCGCGGCTTCGGCGGCTCGGTTCATCTTTAATTCAACTTCATCTCCTAAGCTGCCCAGACCAACCTTTGACAGGAGATTTTGCGCTGTCTTCAATTGATCAGGCAGAGGGATATGGGCGATAGGGTCCGTGTTAAATCCGTCATTTGCGCCCAATGTGTCGACAACCAGCTTACTGCCAACGCGCAGTGCTTCTTTCAGACCGTTTGAGATTTCTGAGCTGCTGAGGCCAGATGTGCCCGGTGCCGTGGGCGTGGTGGACGAGCCTAAATTCTGATTGAGCAGTGATTTCGCGCTGTCCAGGAAACTTCCGGCCTGTACCGATGCTATAGGAACAATGGCTACCACGGCAAACAGCATTAAGGAACGGCGCGTCAAGGGAAGAGAAGGTAAGCGAATAAGAGGCATTTTGGGCAAAACCTTTCAAATTCATGAAGCAGTGGCTGTGATTATTCTCACGCTAGTGTATCTCCAGCCGAAAGAGAACTGTTATGACAGTTCTGTTATACAGAGCTTCCCTTATACGCGACAGGTGACCACGCTGCTTTAACGCGTTAGAGTACGCATAAATTAGAAATCAGGGGAGAGTTAGGATGTCACTGTTCAGGATGGTCTCACTTATGCCGCAATGCCGGAAGGGCTCAAAACGGGCAATTGCGGGAGGGGTGGTTGCAATCGGGATAGCGATAATGCCAATCACTGGAGCCTGGTCACAAACCAGTGGACCCGCCGAAATTGGACAGGCGGCCTCAACGCTGCCCTCTGTCGAGACGGCCCCTCCTGGGGGACTTCCAATTCTCAACAAGCTCGGCGAGCAAATGAGCGGCTTGAATGAGACAATTGGTGTTATGGCAAAGCAGTTGGAAGAGAAATCCAACGAGATTAAATCGTTGCAGGCCCAGCTTGAAAAGGCGCGGGCAGAAAGCAAACAGAAGGCTGACCTTGTCAACGAATTGCAGGATAACCTCATAACCGCATCCGGTTCTTTGGAAGCCGTGCAAAAGGATCTTGCTTCGTCTCGTCGGGAAATTGATCAACTGTCAGCCGAAATTGATGCAGAGAAGTCTAATTCTGAAGCGATTACGACCCTGAAGTCCGATATTGAGACCCTGACAGAAAAGAATACGTCCCTGGAAGCCAAGGCCGCAGATGCCACCGCTTCGTTGGAGACGGTGCAGGCGGACCTGAAGGCAAGTACTGATCGGCTGACCCAATTACAGGTGGAACGGGATGCTTTGGCCCGGCAGCGGTTTTGGTTATCAATTCTGGTTGCTTTGGCCCTTATCGGTGTCGCTTATTTTGCGATGCGCGGGCGACAAACGGGGGATGGCGCGTCTAAACCAGTTGACGCATCGACCGAGACTGATGAGCCGAATGCTTCGGTGGCGCCTGTGACGAAGGCAAAGCCAGCCACAAAAACCAACCCCTCAAAATCAGCCTCAAAAGTCAGTAATACCAAGGTAAAACCGGACAAAGCTGCCACAGACAATAAAACGCCCTAACACCGTGCTAACAGCGGCGGGTGTGATAAGGGGGACGACGTGAAATTGGGTCTTAGAGTCATCTTGGCTATGGCCTTTATGATCGCGTCAATCGCACCGTTGACGGTATGGGCGGTTTGGGTACGTTCTTCCGCCTTGGATCGTGAGGTCGAGGAAGTTCAAGACAGGCATCTCCTGCTCGCTCGCAATCTCAGCCTCGCTTTGGAACGGTATGCTCAGGACGTGACGGCGGTTTTTTCCCATGTTGTTGAGACCGATCCAGAACTGCGCGGTTCAGAACATCTCGGCAAATTGCTCGCATCACTAAGTTTCCGGCATATTTGCTTGATTGAAACCAATACCAAACGTGTGGTCTCAATCACGCCATCCGCAACGTTTAGCCGCAACGATATTATCTTGCCGCCGTTGGATCGTTTCATTGAGGTGGCCGAATATGGATTGGGGAAGTTGGTTTTTACCAATGTGATGCAAAGCCCAACCGGTCAGCCGGCAATTTATCTGCTGAAGCAAATTGGGCCGCATATGATGGCCTTGGGGGAATTGAGTACCGAATTCTTACGTACCA
>JARGPE010000014.1:30291-30517 GCA_029212835.1 Alphaproteobacteria bacterium
GCGGTGGCGTTTGGAAAAGGGGGGCATGCCGCAATTGTTGATGCGGCCGGTCATGTTTTGGGGCACCCGCGCACCGATTGGGAAACGGAAATCAAAGATCTGTCGGGGGTTGATCCTGTTGCGCGGATGATGAAGGGCGAAACTGGAGTTTCCAAATTCTACTCGCCAGCGGCTAAGCAGGATATGATTGCTGGCTTTACCTCCGTTCCTTCGACCGGTTGGGGGA
>JARGPE010000261.1 GCA_029212835.1 Alphaproteobacteria bacterium
GAATCAGAACTTGTTCCGCGTCGCCAATGAGAAAACGACCTTCGCCGATGCTTTTAAAATGGCCGACGATGTTTTGTATTCCGGCGTACGTGGCGTCACCGACCTGATGGTCATGCCTGGCCTGATCAACCTGGACTTTGCCGATATTCGCACAGTGATGAGCGAAATGGGCAAGGCCATGATGGGAACCGGCGAGGCAGAAGGCGACAACCGTGCCATTATGGCGGCGGAAAGCGCCATCTCCAACCCGCTGCTGGAAGATGTATCCATGGCCGGCGCGCGTGGCGTGCTGATCAACATCACCGGTGGTCCAGACATGACCCTGTTCGAAGTTGACGAAGCGGCGAACCGCATCCGCGAGGAAGTGGACGCCGATGCTAACATCATCTTCGGGTCAACCTTTGACGAGAACCTGGAAGGCATTATGCGTGTGTCTGTGGTTGCGACCGGTATTGAGTCAGAAACGGCCCAAATGCCCCGCCCTCATTCAAAAGCAACGGTCTCTCCATTGCGTCCACGCCATGTGGCACCAGCGGCTGCAGAAACCGCCCAAGAGGAAGCGATCAAGGTTGTCGCTACCTCTGAACAGGAAGACATGCTGGCCCATAGTGACGAAGCCGACTATGGCGACGATGTCCATGATAATAACGATGAAACCGTCGATCCCTACGCTGATACAATGATGGCAGAGGAAGCAATCCCGGCCACCCCATCTGCGGAAGAAGCAACCAATAATCAGGCTGACATGGAAGAAGACCTGCCAGAGCCAGCCCTGTTTGATGCGCCAACAGCAACGGCCCCGATGGCAGCGCCGGTTCAAGCGGCCGTTGCACAAACCGCAACACCGCAGGCAGCGACACCTCAGGCTGTCCGTCCTAAAGACGCGTTCATTCCACCGCGCCCCGTGCGTCCGGAAGAATTGAACCGTCGGTCGACGGAAAGAAACGCTGAACCGTTTCGCGAAGCTGACCTGATGAATGCGGGCGAGCAAGGCGGTAAGCCGAAAGAAAAGCAGAGCCTTTTCAGTCGTGTAACGGGTTTGGGACTAAACCACACCGCCAAGGCGGCCCCGGCTAAACCGAGCGAGCCATCGCTGGTCCGCACAGAGCGCCCGACCCCGTCTGTGGCTCCTGCCACGCAATCCCCTGCATCCATGCAGCGCCCCGCGGCAGCATCTCAGCCTCAACCGGTGGAGAAAGATCTTGCCCCGTCTAAGGCAGAAGAAGAAATGCTGGAAATTCCCGCCTTCCTGCGCCGACAGGCAAACTAAGGACTAACGCTTCAAGGGGACGTCGAGGACCTTAGAAGCCAAGCGTAACAGATACCGCGTAAATCATTCCGGCCGCGACCTTTTACAGGCGCGGCCGGAATTCTGTCTGGGCGCGGATTTAGTATGGTACGAGAATTGCTTATACAAATTGTGGGATTGTGACCTCAGCCACAGAACCAAATAATCGCGTAAAATTGGGACATTGGTCAGAGGCGGAAAATACAAGCGAATCAATTTACTGCCTGCCTTGGAAAGACACTCCGAAATGCAACAAAATGTAACACTAGTTGATTTGAGGCTTTGAAAGCACAGTGCTATCCCTCAATCGTACCGATCAGGTGAATTTGGTGTGACACTAATGCCAAGCCTGATCAGGGGCACAAAGTACATGTTATGGCACCGTCGGAAAACCGACACATAGATAGATAAGGCCGGTGAAAAGAATGTTGGATGGTATGAGCGATCTGATGGAAGCGTCCGCCCGCTCGGTAACGACCGGATTGTTACAGCGTACGCTGAAGGCACCGATCCATTGCAGCGGTATAGGCCTCCATTCTGGATCCACCATCAACATGACGCTGGTTCCAGCCGATCCCGATACCGGCATTCTGTTTCGCCGCATCGACTTAAAGAATGGCGCGAGGGACATTCGCGCCCGTTATGATGCTGTTGTCGATACTCGTATGTGCACCACAATTGCCAACGATCATCACGGATCGGTCGCTACGGTTGAACATCTGATGGCCGCCCTGGCAGGCTGTGGTGTTGATAACGTGGTTGTCGAATTGGATGGCCCGGAAGTTCCGGTAATGGACGGCAGTTCAGAACCTTTCGTCTTCTTGATCGACTGTGCGGGTGTTGTGGAGCAAGCCGCTGAACGCTCCGTACTGCGGATCAAGCGCCCCGTTGCAATTGAAAGTGGTCTGTGCACAGCCTCGCTGGAGCCTGGTCATCGTTTTACCATGGCGATGGGCATTGATTTCGACAGCCTAGCCATTGGTCGCCAGGATATCTTCCTGGAAATCAGTGACCTGACCTTCAAACGTGAATTGTCCCAAGCCCGCACTTTTGGCTTCCTGCATGAAGTTGAAGCCATGCGCGCCGCAGGTCTTGCACGCGGTGGCAGCCTGGACAATGCCGTCGTCATTGATGGCGATTCGATCATGAACGTGGATGGCCTGCGCTTTGATGATGAATTTGTGCGTCACAAGGCCCTGGACTGTGTTGGGGATCTTGCATTGGCAGGTGCTCCGATCCTGGGCCATTTCAAGGGACGTCGCACCGGTCATGATCTGAACAATCGTCTGTTACGCGCAGTTTTCTCTGATTCAGAGAACTATGAACTGGTCCCTAGTTCATCGATGCTGGCCAACGTTTAATCAAAATCAGTAAGACCATTCTTCAAATGGCGCGATTCAGTCGCGGGTTAACGCTATTCGCGTTTTGATCCCCCGCTCTCGATGCTATAGTCTGCCGGTTCGTTCCCACTGTTAAAATGAGCGGTCCTAATGCGTCTGAGAGACATCTTCTCACCCAATCGTTTGATACTGTCCATTGCAGTCCTGATGCTGCTGGCGCTGACCGCCTGTACTGAGGAAGAGGCGCCCTATGTCGAGCGCCCGGTGGAGGAATTGTATAACGAAGCAATGGATATGCTGGAGGTGCAAAATTATGCCGGTGCGATTGCTTCCTTTGAGGAGGTTGATCGCCAGCATCCCTATTCTGTTTGGGCCACAAAGGCTCAGTTGATGTCCGCTTATGTGAATTATCGTGCCGATAAATATGACGAAGCGATCATCGCCTTGGACCGGTTTACGGACCTCCATCCCGGAAATCGCGATATCGGCTATGCCTATTATCTGCGGGCGATTTCTTATTATGAACAAATTGTCGATGTTGGTCGTGACCAGAAGATTACGCGCCTTGCCTTGGACTCTTTGCAGGATGTCGTGCGCCGCTTCCCAAATTCTGAATATGCGCGCGATGCCCAGTTAAAGATCGATCTGGCAAATGATCACTTGGCCGGTAAGGAAATGTCCGTGGGGCGCTATTACGAGCGCCAGGGCGAATATCTGGCTGCTATCAACCGCTTCACCACTGTGATCCGCCAATATGAAACCACAACCCATGTGCCAGAGGCCCTGCACCGCCTCGTTGAATGCTACGTCGCCCTGGGCATCCGCCCGGAGGCTGAACGCACGGCATCGGTTCTAGGGTACAATTTCCCCGGCAGCGATTGGTATTCTGATTCCTATGCGCTGCTAGAGGGTAAGAATCTGGATAAGCCGGAGGAAGATTCCTGGCTTAGCTGGACCTGGTCCTGGATCTTTTAGAACGGCGCGCCATGCTGACGAGTCTGACCATCCGAGATATCGTTTTAATCGATAAACTTCGGCTGAGTTTTTCCAGCGGCTTGTCTGTTTTGACCGGCGAGACCGGCGCGGGGAAATCCATCCTTTTAGACTCACTGGGGCTTGCCCTTGGCCGACGGTCAGAGGCAAAACTGGTCCGACCCGGTGCAGAACGTGCCTCCGTCACCGCGGAATTTGAACTTCCCCCTGATCATGCCGTTCATGCCCTGTTGCAGGAAAATGACCTGCCTAATGAAGATCGCCTGCTGCTGCGCCGGACCGTTTCTTCGGATGGTCGCAGCAAAGCCTTTATCAACGATGAACCGGTCAGCATTGCCCTGCTGAAACAGATTGGAGAGCGGTTGGTCGAGGTTCAGGGCCAATTTGATCAGCATGGATTGATGGACCCGAATACGCATATCGATCTATTGGATGCCTATGGTCGATTGACCGTCGAACGCGAGACAGTTGCCCGGCACTACATCGCCTGGCAGACGGCCCGAAAGGAATTGGATCGCGCCAAGGCAAATGCCGAGGCAGCCCGGAAGGAAGAGGATTATCTGCGTTTTGCCGCCGATGAGTTAGACAAGCTGGCACCGCAACAAGGTGAAGAAGAAGAACTGTCCGAAAACCGCAGCATGATGCAAAACGCTGAGCGACTGACGGAGGCGATTACCAGTGCGGTTGACTATCTGACCGGTCCCAAGGGTGCGGATCAAAGCTTGCGACAGGCCCAGCGGTCGCTGGACCGCATGGCCGATAAGATGGGCGAACAATTAAACGAGCCCCTGTCTGGTCTGGAGCGGGCCTCAGTCGAAATTTCCGAAGTCATCGCCACCTTGAACCGTATCGGATCGCAATTAAACGCAGATTCAACAACATTGGAGAATATTGAGGAACGGCTGTTTGCCCTGCGCGCCGCCGCCCGCAAGCTGAACGCGACGGT
>JARGPE010000015.1 GCA_029212835.1 Alphaproteobacteria bacterium
GTATATCGCTGCAGTGGCTCAGCCAGCGTCGATGCCTCCCCCGCATTACAACGCACCACAGTCGGCCCCAAACTGATCATGCGTATCGCTTCCTCCCGGCGCATATCGGACCGATCCACCATGACCGGGTCCAGAACCCAAGGCAGCCCTAACTTATTTGCTGAATTTGCCGCCATACGGCGCGCCAGCATTCGATCCGTTCCCGGAGTACCCAAATTCACCATCAGGCCATCTGCTGTGCGCAGGAAATCAGGAATTTCATCCGGGTCTGATGTCAAACTTGGAACAGCACCAATCGCCAGCAGCACATTGGCGGTGATTGGCTCCGCCACAGAATTTGTCAGGCAGTGCACCCGAACGCGTTGTTCAGCGATCTGCTGCAACAGACTGTAGGTAAGCTTCGACAGGTCCGACACTGACATCATCGCGAATGCATCTTTCCAAGGCAGCTACGCCACCAATTTAAAAGTGGTAAGGCCGCCGGTAATTGTCGGATATCAGCGTGAAAGGAAAATCGGCGCAGTCTTACACGCACGATGGCGCAGCCGAATTTGCGATCTCCCTTCCCTACGCCGGTCCGAACCGGGTCAGGTTCCACGGGTCGGCGGTTTCCCGCCTCTCAGCCAAAGATTCGTGTACACGAACCCAGAGCACCCCGAGGAGATTTCTATACCAACCCTACGCGATCATCAGCTTCGGTCAAGCCCCAATCAGCAGGACTCCCTTTCCGCCATGGCGCAGAACTTGGGATTTTGTTACTGTGCCTGCTGGAGCATTTAAGGGGTTGGAATGAGCACTAATTCTGATATGCCAACACCCGACCTTGTCGCGCTGGTTCATGACTATTTGGGTGAACCTGACACGGCCTGGAGCGTTGCTTCTTTTGGGGCAATTGCAGAATTTCACGCAGATGATGGCCCTTCCGACACAATCCAGATTGAGAGAGATGATCGCGGCGGATCAGCGATTACGGGCAGCGGAGCCCTGCGCATCACGCTGACCGCGGATACACAATTCATCCCCTATGAGATCCTGACAAAGCGACCATCCTATTGGATGCAGGGTGGAAACTTCTGTCTGCCAGAGGCGCGCGCAGCACGGGACAAAAGAAACACCCTGACTGAGCTGGGGCCAGACAGGCAGGCACTGCGCCATCAGGATAAGGATGGGGTTCTGTTTGACCTTGGCTTGGCTTTGCCAAGCGTCACCGCCATGGTGCGCATCAGCAACCCCACCCTTATCCAACGTTTGAGGGATTTTGAGGGTGTATCGCTTCTAAACACAGAAGGGCGCGGGCATGAAGCCTTTACGCTTCTGACGCAGGAAAGCCCACACCGGGTCTTTGAAAGTCAATTGGGACGGGTCGAAGTTTATTCGCCCATTCCACCGCCGGGCGGCCAAACCGGCGCTGGCTGTCATACCCATATCCTACCGGACCTTCTGGCGGCAGGCCAAACCCATTCGGCCAATGTGCCGGTGCCCGATGGCCTGTTCCCCTGTCTGCAGATATTCCCCCCCAATCCGGTCTTGACCCGCGCAGGGGAGGTGCGGCCGCATTTGGACAGCCAACGGTTTGAGCGGTTTCAAACCCTCTTGCAGCGCTATGGCCTGCCGGACCTGGTCGCCGCAAAGCATTTGGCCCGCACCGGTGTTGAAACCTTTATTGCCCCCCCTGACAGCAACACCTTTAACCGCGCAGAACGTACCGCGATCCGTGTCGCTCTGCGCCAATTGGCCTATGAATATCCAGACGACCAAAATCTTGCACAGTGGCAATCCGCCTTTGAACCTCAGGCAGATCAGACTGATGAAAGCTAAAACAGAGACAATTGTGAACTTGGCTTCCGGGGTGGCGTAAACGCGCTGCAATCCATCGTATCCAGAGTGCGGCGATCCAGGCTGAACCGTTTGCGGGCCAACTTCATGCGGGTTGCAATCATATCGGCATAGGGGCCGGTACCCCGCATTCGCTCCCCAAATTTAGATCGATATAACTGACCCCCTCGGCTTTGACGGATCAGGGACAACACCCGTTCCGACCGGTCCGGCATATGGGTGGCCAGCCATTCCTTAAACAAATCCGCTATTTCCAGCGGCAGGCGCAGCAGCACATGGCCAGCAGATGTTGCCCCCGCCTCCGCCGCACGGCTCAGAATTTCTTCTATCTCGTGATCATTTACCGCCGGGATGATCGGCGCAACCAGCACGCCGGTCGGAACCCCCGCATCGCTCAACCGACGGATTGCCTCCAAACGCTTTTCCGGCGTGCTGGCCCTGGGTTCCATCTTGTTGGCAAGTGACCGATCCAGTGTCGTGATAGACAGCATCACACGGGTTTGGTTCACCAACCCGGCAGGGGCAATCAGGTCCAGATCCCGACAAACCAAGGCATTCTTGGTGACAATCGAAAACGGATGTGCGCAGTCCCGCAAGACTTGCAGCAATCCCCGCGTCGCAAGGGTTTCCCGCTCCACTGGCTGATAGGGGTCTGTATTTGTTCCAAATGCAATCGGGGCACAGCGATATTTCGGCTTTGCCAATTCAGCGGTCAACAGCGCAGCGGCATCCGGTTTCCAGAAGAGTTTGGTTTCGAAATCCAATCCTGGCGACAGTCCCAGATAGGCATGCGTTGGTCTGGCGAAACAATAGACACAGCCGTGCTCGCAGCCTCGATAAGGATTGATTGACCGGTCAAAAGGAACATCGGGACTGGTGTTACGGGTAATCACACTGCGGGCAGCATCAATCCCCAATTGCGTACGCAACCGGGGCCGGTCACTCAAGTCCTCCTCCAGCAACCAACCATCATCAATGCGAGCCCGCTGCTCCCCCTCAAACCGGCCCGAGCGATTGGACACGGACCCGCGTCCCTTTACTGGACGATCCGGCAGGATACTGTCATCAAAATTGGTCCATGATATTGTCATGCTGTGGATTATAGGGAAAAACAAGAACAAATAAAGTTTATTCTTATTATGTTCCTGTTTTGAATTAGGTGCAATTTCCCTGAAATCTTCAGTAACGGCTGTTGCGAGGGACTGCGCATCTTCTTAGACTGAGCCAAGCGCATTGATCACACCGATTGGCGCAACAAGACCGCAACGATTAGGACCTACCGCATGCCCTATGTCTCACGCGACGACGATGGCAGAATCAATGGGATTGGCGATCGCCCCGCACCCCATGCCAAGGAATTCCTGGGCAATGATCATCCCGAAGTGATCCGCTATTTGCGCGGTGCCAGCCCAGGCGCGATGATGGATCGCCTGAACCAGACGGATACGGAAATGGCCCGTATCACAGAGGATTTGATCGACGTTCTGGTCAGCAGAAACATCCTCAACTTCACAGATTTCCCAGTCGAGGCACAAAAGAAACTGATGGCTCGCCAGAAACTCCGCAAAAGCCTATCGGCGCTCAGCAATCTGGTCACGGACGAAGACGACATTATCTGACTGTAGCCGGGCCAAGTACCTTATGGGTAAAGGCCAGCCTTTATCGCTGACCATCCCCAACGCTGATCTGCTCTTGGGTCAGCCCCCCCATGCGGGCATGAATACGGCCCCCATCTGCCATGGCGATCACGAACATCAATTCCTTTGCGCGCGGTGCATCCGGGACAAAGACGGTCACTGTGGAAAAGTGACTGCGCACGTAGGCCGCATTGATGTGATGCAGAGGGACATCCAACTGCGTGCCAGGTACGCCCATTTTCTTGCTGGACGGCACGATCGCCTTGGCAGAGCCCAGCAGGCGGCGCATGGCATAGCCGCCCGGCACATGCCATAGGGCCCCATGTTCCAATTCGCCATCCATGCCGACCAGTGATCCCTTGCCATACGCCTCAACGGCTTCGGGCGGACAGCCTAGGCATTGACGCAGAGCATCTGCCATTTCATCCCCCATAGGCTTGAGCGCCTCCATCCCGGCCTCCAGATCCGCGACATACCCCCCAGCATAGGGATTGGCGACAACCGCAGCGGCCCAAGCAACGACCAGCATGCGATCCGGCTTAGGCCCAAATTCATGTCGAATTTCTTCACGATGGGTAACCAATTTTCGGATTGGAAACGTCGGAGTCATGCGGAAACCTCCTCAAGAAACTTTGTTTTTGGCAACGGGCCCACGATGCGGCTCTGCCCCTGTAGAGATAAAAAGGCGGACTCGATCAAGCCTGCCTGATGATAGTGACGTGCCACATCAGCACCCCGTGCCAAGGCGCCAGCACAATCAGTTGGCGGCAGGGTACCAACATCAATCGTTACCAAGCGATCTCCCAGATCACTGTCCGGGTCTAGGCTGTTGGCAGGCTGTCTGCGAATTGCAGGATGATCCAGGGTGACCGCATTGGCGATCATCGTAGCCGCTGCATCTGCCGCTGCCGCATTATGGGCAAGAACCGTCACAGAATCTGCGATACCCAAAGAGAAGGATCGCCCGCCCCGACCGCTTGTGGCTATACCTCGAACGGCGCTGTTGGACTCGATCCGGGCTGTGGCGACCGGCTGAGGCGCATTCTGGTCACCGATAATACCGATATCCATGCCCTGCCCCGGTGCCAGATGCACCGCAATGTCACCACCATTATTGACATAGGCCCGCTGTAACGGGGCAACGGTTGTCATGGCTTGCAGCATATAATCCGCAACAGACCCAGCCACGGCTGCCATTGGCGTAATGAATTGGGTACGGGCATAGGGACGACAGGCACGGGCCATGCGCTGTGCAATTGCGCCCTTGAACCGCACCTCGCCATATTGGCGCAGTTGCGGCAATTCTTTCACCAGTTCCGGCAAAACATCCACAAACAAATCAACCGCCGCATGATAGGCCAGCTCAACCGCCTGCGGTTCTCCAAATGCTTCAATAATCAAATCTATCGGGCCATGCTGCAGATGCAGTCGATTACCGGGAAGACGCGCGCTGAACGGGCCCAACATCAGGACCCCTCCTGCCGAATCGGGGAAAGCGGCCAGGGATTTTCCCCCGACCATGTCTCCACACGCATCTCTGTCTGGGACTTGGCCAAGCTTTCAACCGGAATGACAGAAGCCATATGGCCGCCCATCCGCTCAAAATCGGCCAGGGGCATCGTGAATTCCAGCGGGGCGACCAGCGCCGGCGTCGGCACAGAGCCAAAACTGTTGTCAGGCATGCGCAGGACATCGACCATCACAGTGATACCCCCTCCAGGCCAGACATAACAGGGTGCACCGCCCATGGTCACACGGGTCAGGCAATCCTGCACAGAGCGCGTCAGTCGCACCGGGTTTTCCGTTACCCCTGCGCGCAAGCTGCCCCCGGCCCCTGCCACAAAGACAACAGAACACAAGGCAGGTTCACAATTTTCTGCAATGCGATCCACGACCACCTGCAGCGGAGCAGGCATTGGGCGGGGTTGCGGTACCAAATCCTCATTTAACTCACAATACAGGGAATCCTCCCCCGTCGTGCTGACCATCAGCAGGCGCAAACCGGGCCTAGCCTTTTTGGGATCAATTTTCTGAATGATCGACAGGGGATCGGTAATATCCGTACCTCCCCAGCCCGATCCGGGCTCCGCCACTTTGAAATAGCGACCCGGTGTAGACTTGCGCCCCTGAACCCGAATGCCTGCTGGTTCCATTCCCAGGTAAGCCCCGGCCTGGTGCTCACTCAAAACACCCGTGATGTGATCATCCACAACGATCACTTCGTCCACATGACCATGCCATTGCTGGGCAAAAATCCCGATAGTGGCAGACCCACACCCAACTCGCATGCGGGCTTCACGATTGCCGTCGATGATGGGGGGCTGACCGGCCTGAATGGTGATGGACGCGCCACCCTCTATGTCAAAATCAACTGCATGTTTGTTACACAGGTTTAGCATAGACTCGCAGGTGGCTACGCCTTCCTTCTTTGACCCACCCGTCAAATGCCGTACCCCGCCGAGGGAGAGCATCTGCGACCCATATTCCGCCGTCGTCACATGGCCAACTGGCTCACCCTTGAACAGCAGGGTCGCCTGTTCTGGCCCGATATGACGGTCCGTGTCGATCTTCACCTTGACGGAGCAATAACTAAAAATCCCCTCTGTCACCACAGTGACAGTATCCACGCCCTGCCATTGACCAGAGACGATAAAAGGTGCTGGCTTATAATCGGGATAGGTTGTGGTTGCCCCAATGCCTGAAACAAATACCGGTGCGTCACCTGTCAATTTGCCATCCCAAGGCGCGTCTCCAGCTAAGAAGGGGACAAGCTGCCCATTCTCTGCCTCAACCGTCTGGCTCATCAAAACCAACGGATCGGTCCGAACCAGGGTCCCCGCCTGATTGGCATAGCGATCACAGGCACCGCTGCGCCCCTCCCGGATTCTGCACAGAACCGGACATGCGTCACAGCGGATGATCTCCCCATCCGGATCAGCAGGGTCTGCGGCCTGGGCCTCAACAGCGGGCGCGATGCGGGTTTCAGTCATTCTGCGCCGCCCTTATCGCCGCCAGCACACGATGCGGCAATGCCGGCACCTGGGTAATCCGTGCGCCAGTCGCATGGCGAATACCGCTCAGGATCGCAGGGGCTGTTGGAATCAAGGCTGGTTCTCCAATTCCCTTCGCGCCGAACGGGCCTTCAGGATCTTCATCTTGTATCAGAATACACTCAATTTCGGGCATATCCCCAAAAGTGGGAATAAGATAATCATGCAGATTTTCCGTCCGCCCTGGAAGATATTCCTCCATCAAGGCAAGACCAAGCCCTTGTGCAATTCCACCGTGAATTTGCCCTTCTACCAGCATTGGATTGATCGCCGTGCCGACATCATGGGCTGCGACCATGCGCAAGACCTTCACTGTGCCCAATTCAATATCCACCGCAACTTCTGCAATTTGGGCTGCATAGCCGTAAGAGATATAAGGGATACCCTGACCATCTGCATCCAATGCAGTTGTTGGGGGATCATAGGTTCCCTGTCCTTCCAGCACCATTCCTGCGTCATTCACCGGAAGAGATGTCAGGTCCAGGCTGCGAACGCTGCCATCCGCCTCTTCAATTCTTAAATGCGTTCCATCCGGAATGATTTGCGCATCCGGTCCCGCATTTCCATAACGCAGTATTTCCGCCCGCAATGCCGCTCCCGCTGCCTGAGCGGCCCGGCCAGAAACCAGCGTCTGGCGGGACGCTGACGTCTTGCCCGCATCCTGTGTCAGGTCCGTATCGCCGACCACCTGAAACAATTGATCCACTGGAATGCCCAAAGCATCCGCACAGATTTGCGGCATGATCGTGTAACTGCCCTGACCAATATCAACAGCGCCATTAAACAGAGTAAATCGCCCCTTCGGATCAACCGTCACCCGCATCTTGGAAGGGTTGGACATAGAGGTATTGCCACAGCCATACCACATACAACCAATGCCCACGCCATGGCGGATGGGACCCATGGCTTGCTTATTGGACATTTCTGCCGCCGCCCGCCATTCCCGCCAGGCGGGAGCCACGGCCTCCAGGCATTGCACCAATCCGGCAGACGCCCCCAAGACCTGACCCGTTGCTGTCGTATCACCGGGCCTTAAGGCGTTCTTCAGTCGGATATCCAGGGGATCTATGTTCAGCTTTATCGCCAGATCATCCAACAGGGTTTCCTGTGCTATCGCTGCCTGCGGCACCCCAAACCCACGAAAGGCACCAGACGGCGGATTATTGCTGTGTAGCGCCCGGCTGGTCGCCAGCACATGGGGCACACGATAAGGCCCGGTGGCATGAACCGGCACACGCCCGGCAACTGTTGGACCCCAGGAGGCATAGGCCCCAGTATCAAAATCCGCATGGAAAACCATGGACCGCAAAGTGCCATCTGGTTCTGCGGCCAGCGATGCCTGAACGATTGCCGGATGTCGCTTTGTGCTTGCCCGCATGGAGTCAGGCCGTGAATAAACAGTACCGACAGGCCGCCCCAAAATCCAGGCCGCGACCGCAATAATGGGCTGCACTCCCACATCCAATTTTCCGCCAAAGCCCCCGCCACAGGTCAGCGGAACAATGCGCACAGCATCATCGGCAATGCCCAGGACATCGCGCACTTCTTCCTTGTCCATATAGGGGGCCTGGGTGGAGGCATAGACTTCAATCCGGTCATCGACCCGTTTGGCATAACCCGCTTCAGGCTCAATATAGGCATGCTCAACAAAGGCAGTCCGGAAGCCACCACTGGCAATCGCGGCCGCTTTGGAAAGGGCCGCCGCCGCATCTCCCCGCGCAACACGCCCCCGGATCAGCGTATTTTTTTCCGCCTGACCGGCATGCAGTATCGGTGCATTAGGGTCGCTTGCTGTAACCATGCTGGTAATGGCAGGCAAAATCTCCCACTGGATTGGCAGATCGGCATCCGGCAGCGCCTCTATCGTTTCACGATCCCCCACCAAGGCGATAACGGCATCCCCGCGATACAGAACACGGCCCTCTGCCAGAACCGGCTGGTCCTTGATATGAGGATAAATGCCATAGCCATTGCGCCCGGGAATATCCGCGGCCGTTAAAATCCGCTGTAATCCGGGCCAGGCCGCATAGAGGGGGGCAAACTCACCCAATGTGAAAAGCGCATGGGCGTGAGGGGAGCGAACAACCCGTAACCACAGGCAATCCGATGGCCACCCATCGGCCCCATATTGCTGTGTTCCATCCAATTTATGCGCCGTATCCATCCGCAACAGTCGCGCACCAACCGCTTGACCTGCAACAGGTTCAACCGGGTCGGCACCGCCAGCAACATCCATCACCGCATCGATTATTTTTACATAGCCGGTACACCGACAGAGCACACCACCCAGTGCATCCATTACCGATTGACGGGTTGGGGGTACTGTTGATGCCCGCATCAAATCCGCAGCGGCCATCAGCATGCCGGGCGTACAAATCCCACATTGCGCGGCCCCATGTCGATCAAACGCAGCCCTTAGGCGCACCAAAGTTGGGTCCTGAGACTCCGCAGCCGTCTCAATATTCTGTCCAACGACTTGTCCCACTGGCACGAGGCAGGAACAGACTTGCTCGTCATTGAGTAAAACCGTGCAGGCACCGCAATCCCCGGCATCACAGCCAACCTTAACAGAGGTGACTCCACATTGATCACGTAGAACACGGCTTAAGCGTTGCCCCGGCGATCCCAGAACCTGATGAACTGTCCCATTGATCGTGAGAGCAATCGCCTCTGAAACGGTTACATCATTCATGCGACACCCCCGCTCGGCATTTCCCGGCCAGCATATTTAATAAGCGAACAACAAGAACCTGCGCGGCCTCCCGACGATAATCAGCAGTCGCACGGGCGTCATCAATCGGATCTAGATCCGAAAAGTAGTCACCAGTCACATAACTTGAGAAATCAACATCCAACGGCAACCCGATCAGCGCCGCCTCCAACCGGGACAACCTTTGTGCAACGGCAGAGCAAGCGCCAATTGCCAGTGACAATGCGGCGATTGTGCCATCTGGAGCCGGGGTCAGAACACCCGCCACCATCGCAATGGAGATGACTAAATAATGACGCGCCCCCAATTTCAAAAAGGCACTCTGGGCCGCACTATCCGGTGTTGGAACCAGCAACCCGGTCACAATCTCACCTGGCTGCAAATCCGTCTGTCTGTAACCAGTTATAAAATCCCGTAATGCGACTATGCCCATTTATCACGACCTTACTGTCGAGGGCGAGCAGAGGGGGAATCCCATCTGCGGCTGGGGAGGCATTGCACACATTGCCCGCCAAGGTGCCCCGATTTTGAATCTGCATACCGCCAACCCGGACAGAGGCCTCTTTCAAGGCATCAAAGGCAGGCGGTAAGGCAGCGCGCCTCACATCAGACCATGTGGTTGCTGCACCGATCCGAATGTTCGAAGGATCAATTGTAATGCCCCGCAAACTAGCAATGCCTGTAATATCCAAAACAGAAACAGCAGGTCCGGGTGCGACGCGGGCAGGGAAAAAATCAGTCCCACCGCCCAGTATTGTTATGGCAGGATCATGTTTCAGGCAGTCAATTGCCTGTGAGATATCCGTCGGCCTTTGGTACTTTGCGGTGCTCATCAGCGTCATCCATCCCACAAATATCAAAATGCGTGACAAACTCAAATTCATTTGTGTACGTATGAAGTGTGCGCTGGTTCAAGTTTGCCCGCAACAAAGAATTTTAGCGCCACAAAATTGAGCGTGCTTCGAATTCATTTGGTAAAGGTTTGTTAGTAATTTCATGCCAGCATGCGTAAATGCCGAACCGAGAAACACGCATAAGCATTTTTTTGTATAGGTTAAAATTAAAGATAGAAAGAAATAACTCATGAACTGTCATAAGGAGATCATAATAAGAGATAAGAGAGACAAAGAACAACACGTTGATTTCAATTGTGAAATTAAGTAGATAGAGTTAGCATAACCATGATCAAGTTGGAATATGTTCGCGATCGCATGAATTTCCACTTGGGTAATGAAGCACAGATTAGTGCTGATGAGGCGAGGATTGGGGAATGGCTTCTGTGATAGACAGCGCCATCGAATTACAAAAAACTCTTGCCGCCCAAGCGCTAATCGCGTCAGGGGACTTGGCCTATTGTTGGAATCTAAAGGATGACAGCATTGCCTGGATCGGAAATCCAAAACCTGTTCTGGGAACCGAGAATTTCTCTGAAATACTTACAGGGGAATCCTTCAGCGAACGCCTGAACCCAGAAGACCTTGCGCGTCGCCTGCAGGTTCTGAACCGCCATTTTGCAACGTCTAAACCCTATGACTGTGAATATCGAATTCGACGCAAAGACGGCGCTTTCTGTTGGGTTCATGACAGGGGTGGTGCTGTCTATGATGACGTTGGTGCGCCGCATTTCATGTATGGAACCTTGCGCGTCGTAACAGGGCGCAAACAGCAGGAAAGCCTGCTGGAACATCGCGCCAATTACGATGATTTGACCGGACATCTTAATAAGGTTCGCCTAAGGGAAGCGCTGCAAAACGCCCTGTCTTATAACGAACGATATAAGGTTTCAGGGGGATATCTTGCCGTTGGCATCGACAAATTATCGATGATCAATGATGGATATGGGCACGAAGCCGCCGACGCCGTTATTATCGGTGTTGGACAACGGATCGAACGCTGTTTGCGCGTGACGGACGTTATCGGTCGCATCGGGGGCGATCGCTTCGGATGCGTCCTGTCCCATTGCGATGAGAATGGATTGAATATTACAGCGGAAAAAATACTGGATTCCTTCCGCTCCAGTCCGATTGAAACACCCAGTGGACCAATCCACGTTACCGTTTCGATTGGGGGATCCCAAATTCCAGGCTTCATTCGAACCGCTCTGGACGCCATGACCGGGGCTGAAAGTGCCTTGGCCGAGGCAAAAGGAAACGGTCGCAACTGCTTCGTTTCCTACCGCGTCACCGAAGAGCAACGTTTGCGCCAACGCACCAATATTTCCCTGGGCGAGAAGGTTATGAAAGCCCTGGATGACGGGCGCATTGTGCTGGCTTATCAGCCCGTGGTTGACGCAACCACCCGCCAGACGAGCTATTATGAAACCCTTATTCGTATGATCGACGAGGTTGGGGATATCATTGCGGCGGGACAGTTTATTCCCGTTGTTGAGAAATTGGGCATGATCCGACCACTGGATCTTCGCGCCCTGGAACTGGCCGTCACGGATTTGCGGAACTATCCCGATGTGCGCCTGGCTGTGAATGTCTCCAGTCTGACCGTAACGGACCCCGCCTGGCTGCGGACTTTAGTCAGTTTAATCAAGGGACGGTCTGATGTCGCTAAACGTCTGACAATTGAGATCACTGAAACAGCCGCGTTGGAAGATTTTGATGTCACCGCCCGATTTGTCAGTTCAGTCCGGGATCTGGGGTGCAAGGTGGCGCTGGACGATTTCGGCTCTGGTTATACATCCTTCCGTCACATGAAGTCATTGACCGTCGATGTGGTAAAAATTGATGGTGCCTTTGTCACCGATGTCGCGACTAATCGCGAAAATCAAATGTTTATCCGCACACTATTGGGCCTAGCCGAAGGCTTTGGCCTTCAGACGGTTGCGGAATGTATCGAGACGTTGGAAGAAGCGGACATTCTGACCAGTGAGGGGGCAAACTTCCTGCAAGGCTGGTTCTTTGGTCGACCTGAAGTGAACCCGCCTTGGCGGAAAACACCAAAAATGAAAAGCCAAAAAAGTGCTGATATTGTGACTTTGAATAAGAAGGCACGAAAGGCGGCACGGAAGTAAGTGGCCGTTCCTGCCTGCGCGGAACAGAATGGCAGGGATCAGACTCCCCTCAATTTAATCTTTCCGAAGCGCCTTTAGCTTCCGCTGCATTTCAGCAAGTTGTTCTTCCAATTCTGAAACCTTTTCCGATTCGTCTTTAGACGATTTATCGCTTTCCGGCTTCGCCTCACCCGTTGGGAAGGGGGAGAACATCTGCATCGTGCGCTCAAACATTTCCATGTTCTTCTTGCCCATCTCTTCCAACGGGCCAAAGGGGAAGACAGTTCCGAATGTCCCCTGCATGTAATCCCGCATCTTTTCCTGATTGTCAGAGAAAGAGCGGATCGACAGATCAAGATATTGCGGCAGCATCATGCGGTGCATGTTATCACCATAATAGCCAATCAGGCTGCGCAGGAAGCTGATCGGCAATAGGTTTTGACCAGTCTTAGCTTCTTCTTCCACAATAATCTGGGTCAGCACGGATCGGGTGATATCTTCCCCAGATTTCGCATCAAAAACCGCAAAATCCACGCCCTCTCGAACCATCTGGGACAGATGATCCAAGGTCACATAGCTGCTGGTCGCCGTGTTATAAAGACGTCGATTGGCATATTTCTTGATCGTTATCGGATCACCTTCTGAACCACGAGGCGACTTACCGCTTTCCTGTTTATCCTGGCTCATTCTTACCAACCTCACCCCTATCGCGCAGATGGCCACCCCACTGCGCTTCTTTCTAATGCCTAGAAACTGTGCACCTGTCGGCGCTGCAGTGCAATAGGTGGAACGGTGTTTTCGTTCCGGGATGCAGGCAGTATAGTGTTGAGCACGATGACAACACGCAAGAGCAAGACACAGGGTGCCAGTCCGAAACAGGCTGGATCACCTGATCAGGATGCCCCACCAGACGTGGCCGACTTGGCGCGGGATTTCGCCAATCTGTGGCAGGAGCAACTGTCAGCCATGGCTGCAGACCCATCGTTGGCTGTAGGCATGACGGAAACGATGAAGTTGTGGCAGCAAGGCATTACGATGATGAGCGGCACTGCGCCGCCAACCACCGATCAAGCTGAACTGACCCAGGCATGGAATGGAATGAACACCGCCATGCAAGAGGCGATGAAAACGGCATTAAGTGCCTGGACGCCACCACAACCGGGCGCATCAGCACGCACATCTGACGGGGGCACAAACACAGATGGCAGCAAAGACCGCACCGGGAAAGAGACTGGGCCCACGCCCGCTTCCCATCCATCTGATGGCAGCGAACAGCTACTACGTGAGCTTGATCGCCGCTTCACTCGCCTTGAAGAGCGGCTCGATCGTTTGGAGTCCAAAGCTACAAGCCCGCGCAAAGGTCCTGCTGAAAAACCTGGAAAAGCGAGCGCAAAAAAATCCAACGCAAAGAAGCCCGCTGCAAAACGAGCATGAATCAGCGGCCCTTCTAACCTCACCCGATATTCCCTTTAGCCAGGCCGTTGAGGCCGAGGCACGTCGACAATTAGGCGCCATGCTGAAGGGCATAGAGATCTATCGTCATCATCCCTATCATCGATCCGTTCCAGAACCAGATGTGATCTGGCATGAAGGAACAACAAGAATAGCAAGGCCCCCCTGCTTCTGGTCCCTTCCCTGGTTAATCGCGCCTATATTCTGGATTTACAGCAGGAGCATAGCTTTGCGCGCCATCTGGCTCAGGCTGGACATCCGGTCTTTCTGTTGGATTGGGACGCGCCTGGCCCAATTGAACAGACATTTGATCTGGGTGATTACGTTGCCAGACTTAGGCGCGGCATTAAGGCTTGCAGTGAACTCTGTGGCACCCCAATTGCCGCGATTGGGTATTGTATGGGTGGGAACCTGGCTCTTGCCGCATCCCTTGGGGTTCAGGACCACGTTGATACCTTGGTCCTGATGGCGACACCTTGGGACTTTCATGCCGATCGACCCGATCAGTCTCAGGCGCTAGCGGCACTGTTACCCGGATTGGAGCCCGGAATGGCCCGCAGCAAAGAGTTAGCAGTCGATATTCTGCAGGGTCTTTTTGCCGGGTTGGACCCTATGCTTGCGGTTCGTAAATTCATCGCCTTTGCGGAACGTGACCCGGACAGCGTCACGGCGCAATCCTTCGTTGCCTTGGAAGATTGGCTGAATGATGGTGTCCCCTTATCGGCCCCCGTTGCCCGGGACTGCATCGCTGGATGGTATGGGGAAAATTCAACCGCGCAAGGAAACTGGCGGATTGATGGTTTGCCGGTCGATCCACAACAATGGTCCAAGCCGACCCTGGCTCTGGTTCCAGCGTCAGACCGAATTGTCCCCCCATCCTCTGCGCATGCACTGGCTGCAAAAATACCACGATGCCTTGAACTCGTGCCCTCAGTGGGTCACATTGGAATGGTAACAGCGCGCAATGCACCGACAGAAGTCTGGGCGCCAATTTTAAACTTCTTGGCGGATCCGAACGGGTCTGTTTCAAAGTGAACACACGCATCCCTTGATCCCTGGTGGGACACAGGAGTATTGTGCGGCGCACAAAACTGGCCCGGTGAGGATGGCATAGGCCAATCCCATCGCACCAAAATCGAGAAACAGTTTTATTGGAGGAGCACCCCTATGACAGATATCGTAATCGTCAGTGCCGCACGAACCCCTGTTGGGTCATTCAATGGCGCGTTGAGCGGGGTTTCCGCCTCGCATCTTGGTTCCATTGCCATCAAAGAGGCGTTGAGCCGCGCCGGAGTCGCCCCTGAAGAAATTGATGAAGTGATCATGGGCCAAATTCTGATCGCCGCTGCCGGTCAAAACCCTGCGCGCCAAGCTGCCGTCGAAGCGGGCATTCCCTATGAGAAAACTGCCTATCAGATGAACCAGCTCTGTGGCTCAGGCCTGCGTACCGTTGCCTTGGGCATGCAGTCGATCCTGGCAGGAGATGCCAATATCGTCGTCGCAGGCGGCCAGGAAAGCATGAGCCAGGCGCCCCATGCCGCGCATCTGCGGAACGGCCAGAAAATGGGCGATCTGAGCTTTACCGATACGATGATCAAAGACGGCCTATGGTGCGCCTTTAACGGCTATCACATGGGCAATACGGCGGAGAATGTTGCCCGCCAATGGCAATTGACCCGCGACGAGCAGGATCAATTCGCACTAGCATCCCAGAATAAGGCCGAAACCGCCCAAAAGGCGGGGCGCTTTAAGGATGAAATCGTCCCTGTCACGATCAAATCCCGTAAGGGCGAAGTCGTCGTTTCCGATGACGAATATCCCAAACATGGCACCACAATCGAGACATTGAGCAAGCTGCGCCCGGCCTTTGATAAAGAAGGAACGGTCACCGCGGGCAATGCGTCTGGTATCAATGATGGCGCTTCTGCGGTTGTTCTGATGACCGCCGCTGAAGCCGCTAAACGCGGCCTTACGCCTCTGGCACGGATTGCCTCCTGGGCGACCGCAGGTGTTGACCCGGCAATCATGGGGACGGGCCCCATCCCGGCCTCTCGTAAAGCCTTGGAGAAGGCTGGCTGGTCTGCAGATGATCTGGATCTGATCGAAGCCAACGAAGCCTTTGCCGCACAGGCTCTGGCGGTGAATAAAGATATGGGTTGGGATACCTCAAAGGTGAACGTCAATGGCGGTGCCATTGCGCTGGGTCATCCGGTCGGGGCATCTGGAAACCGCGTCTTCGTCACGCTGCTGCATGAAATGGTCAAGCGCGATGCCAAGAAGGGTCTTGCGACCCTGTGCATTGGCGGTGGTATGGGCATCGCAATGTGTGTTGAGCGCGACTAAACGTATCCATCCTGCATGAAAAGGCCCCGCTGGATATCCGGCGGGGCTTTTTTTATTAATATCCGCACTTTGCAAAAAAAGGGGGGAGACAGCTGGGCCGTCTCCCCCAATTTCACTTAGCGTTGGTGCCTAGCCTCCTACAGGCTCTCAGTTGGAGGCTACGCCAAGTGTGGGATGATCTGTTAGCATCGGCGCACCATACAGGGGTTTGTTTACACCCTGGTGGCAGGTCATGCAGGATACTTTACCAATGTCCCCTTGTGCGCCCAGATGGGCCTCGGGCAACAAAGGCTGCAACGGCATGACAAAGGTATTGTTGATGTCACGCGCCATGCGGATCCCATACCACGCCTTGGTCCGGACTGGGTTGCTTTGCTCCCAGCTGCCCAGTGCCCGCGTGTTATGACAGAAGGTACAGTTTTGACCCAGTGAATCAGACATATGCATCATCAATGAATATGTATGTTCTGTTGCCTGGAGCCCAACGCCTGTCTCGCCGACTATCGGCAGAGCCCCAGCGCTTTGCACCCGAATGTTACCATCTGCAACCAGCAATTCATCCAGCGCGGTGTAGGGAAGAGAGGTATAGACCGCCCGTTCCGTCGCCACATTCTGGCCCTGGCGTTTCGCATTAAAGCCGCCCACAGATTGCGCGGGACCTGTTTCCTGGAACCACGCATATTGCGGTACCGGATTGCCCCGGTGACAGGTATAGCAATTCACACCCGTATCCGCGACGTGGTCTTTCCATTGGCTGTTGATGGTCTTGGTCATTTGCAGCATGCGCCGCGCCACTTTCTTAGCATAAACCTCTTCAGAAGCCATGTTTTCGACATTGTGGCAGTAGGCACAGCCTTGTTCCGGGGCAACCCAGGCAGTGATGGAAATCATCAAGGCCGTAAATTCATCTTCCGAAAGATCACCCAGAACTTCGACATTCTGATAAATCTCAGATGCTTTCGGACCGCCTGGCTCTGTTGGACCATAAGAGTCCGGTGGCTGGTTGGCTTTGACCAGATCCGCTTCGATGCGCGGGTTACTGATTTCCACCATACCGGTACCCCGGAAGCCTTGCTGAACACTGTCCACAGGCCAGCGGTCGAAGCTTACGATAATCTGGACGGCGAACAGGATCGCGACGACCAGAAAGATTGGAACGAGCGCTTTCATCAGTTGCCTCCCATCTGCGGGTCAACGGCAGCCGGATCCCAGACGGGAGGATAGCTTGGCGCAACCCCGTGCTTCACAGCCCAGAGATACCAGTTATCAACCACAGTTCCGGTCAGTAGAATGCCGATTCCGCCCACCAAAGTTGTGAGAACGGCGAACCACCATGCCCAACGGTGAATACTTTCCATTGAGGCGTTGAAGCCCATCGTCCAGCGCCAGAACAAGGCAGCGCGTTCCGAAGCCGTACCCCGATCCACGATCTGTTCGATTTCCCGATCTCCGCCATAGCGGGTCACGGCCAGGATCGTTGCCCCGTGCATTGCAAACAACAGTGCCGATCCATACAGGAAGGCAATGGAGAGCATATGGAAGGGATTGTAGAAGAGGTTGCCGTATCTCAGCGAGAAGGCCGCCGTCCAGTCCAGATGCGGGAATATGCCAAACGGCACAGCCTCACTCCAACTGCCCATCAGTAAGGGGCGGATAAAGCCCAGAACCAGGAACAACCAGATCGCGGAGGCAAAGGCCCAGGCGACATGCGTACCCATGCCATGGGCCCTGGCCCGAGTATAGACCCGCACCCACCACAGCATCACAGACAGGGTCAGAAAGAACCCGGCCATCAGCCACCATCCACCTTCCGCCAGGGGCGGGATCGACAGACCGTATTCCGGTGCAGGCGGCTCCAAAGCCAGCCAGAAGAGCTGGCGTACAAATTGTATCGGATCCCAATTGACCGAGGCCAACATGTTAAACCCGATGATCATGAAGGAGGTCAGTCCTGCTGCCAAAGCAGCCACCCCGGTAAAGCCGAGATAGAAAGGACCAATCTGCGCGTCCCCGATGCGGCCCATCAACGAGCTCTTGCCCGTTGTCTTTCCGCGCCAGAGCGGGCTATCCCCCGCCTCTACGCCCAGATCCGGTGCTCCATGGACCTGGATACGTGTGAAGATATTTTGATATTCGACCATGGTTCGTCCCTCCTCAAGACCAGAACGGCAGGCTCAGCCACCAGTTCCACCATTCAGGCCAGCCCCGTGTCCAAAGCGGGCCGCTGATAACGATGCAGACCGCGCTGAAGAAGACCGCCGCCAAAGCCAAGAACAGGCCCAGGCGGTGAATGCCCAAGGTTCCAATCGAATAGCCGATGCTGTCGCGGAAGAAGGAGTTTTCATGCTCCGCCGTGCGAACTGTTTCGCCTTCTTTCGGATTAACCGATGACAAGATCAGCGCGCCGTGAAGGGCAAGAGCCAAGGCCGTCGTAAAGAAGAACGAAACCGCGATCATATGGGCTGGATTGTAGTGGAAGTGCAGGTACTGATACCCAACGTTAGATACCCAGTCGAGGTGGCTTAGGATACCATAGGGGAAACCATGTCCCCAGGCGCCAAGCAACAGCGGCCGGACCACAACAAGTGTGATATAGGCTCCGATTGCGAAGGCGAAGGCGATTGGAACATGAAGCCCAATACCCAGCTTTCGGCAGATCTCAACCTCTCGAAGCGCCCAGGAGACAAAGGAGCCAATGGCACAGATCGTCACGATCTGCCACAGCCCGCCTTCCATCAAAGGCGCAAAACCCAGACCATAAGACAGGTCTGGCGGTGCAATGTTAATTTGCCATGGGTTCCAGGTTCCTCCCTGAGACGCCCCATACAGTATAAGAACGGTGCCCAGCCCGGCGAAGAACGCCGTCGTCACGCCGAAGAAGCCGACGTAAAAGGGTCCGACCCAGAAATCGAACAAGTCTCCGCCGATTAGGGTTCCACCGCGGACGCGATATTTTTTTTCAAAGTTGAGCATAGACATCGCTCAATCCTCCGGGCCGTTGCCACGATTAATGTTAGGTGGTTCAGCGGGCGGGCCAATGACCCTTTGGGTAAGACCTGCGGGGGTTGCCCCGCCCGTTGATCCAAGTCGGTGCCCCGCCGCCCGAACGGGGTCGATAGCTCGACCGCGTCCGGGGCAGGCGGTGCCCCAGCTGAATGGCCCTTACGGGTTCATCAGCCAGTTGAAGCGTTCGGTGCTCAGCAGGACGAAGTGAATCATCGCAGCCAAGGCGAACAGGAAAACCCCTTGCGCAACCATTACGCGGCGGGGATCGAAAAGCAGCCAAATGCGCCACATTGGTCTCTCCTCCTATCCGATAACGGAAGTTAGGGTTAATGCCGCAGTATGAAGTCCGTCAGAAACGGACGCCATGCTGGTACCTTGCAACCAGGGGCGCCATGCCCAGACCAGGATGTGAGCAACCACAGCCACTGCCACGAAGAGGAAGAACCCCTGCATGTAGTATTTGTGGAACTCTTGAGCTTCCTGCTCTGACAGGCCAGACATGGAATTTGCCATATCAAAACCTCCCTTACTTAGACCCGAAGGCCGTTACCACGTTGCCTACGTGGCGAGGTACTATCGATGCCGAATTTTATTTCGACACCGATGCTCCACCCCCCAGTCTTATCCGGCATCCCGGATCAGGGTCCGACGGGTGAACTCGGTCGCTGCGCTGAAAAGCCGGGGCCTAGCGCATAAAAGCGAAGGGTACGGTCCCATTCGCGCGAATTCGTGCTTCCTCGAAAACCGATCGAACCTGGCCTCGGCCACCGAACGTCCGCCAGTGCCATGGCATCAGACGGGCAATAATCGCAGCCCCCAGAAATGCCGTGTACCCGACGGAATAGAGGAGTTTGTATTCCAGTCTTTCCCGCTGCGCGTCACGCGCCGGGACGATGCTTAAGTCTTCCAGACCGATTGCCATCGTTTAGTCCCTTCCAAGGTCGGTCCCTTGGGACCGTGTTGCTGCGGCCCATTCGCCGCGGCGGTAAACTCTCAAACTCACTCCTACGCTGCCCGCCCACTCATCAGTTGAGTGCGGGCACTTATCAAATCGTCCAGCGATACCGTGTTGCGATCTGCTTGCTGGGCCGTTGCCTCAGCACGATCTCGCAAAGACTTCGCGGCAGAAATTCGACTAATCACCGGATACACTTCGACCGCTTTATCCAACGCCAACCGGGCGTCTTCATCCCAGGGCATGTCCCGACGCAGACGGGTCGGGGTCGATTCCGCCATGTCCAACTGTGATCCCAGCGGAATGATGTGGAACAAGGTGTCAAACAGCGCGTTGCAGATTTCCTGCACCAGATAGGTCGCGCCGGAATAGCCCATATAAGGCGATCCGGTATGACGTCGGATGAAGGTACCAGGGAAGCTGGCCGGGACAAAGGTTGCGCGGCTGTTCACTTCGGCCATATACATGCGCTCGTTGAAGCTGCCGAACACCACCAGGGGAGTCTTTTCCTGCACCAGCTTGCGCACTTCATTATTGTCGGTTTTTTTGCCTGCCAACCGCGAGACGGCAAAGTGACAGGGCAGCCCCAGATCATTTTCCAGGAAATTGCGAATGCCGCGGGAATAGGTTTCCGGGGCGACAATGCCAAAGCTGGCCGTGCCAAAGAAGTCCTGCGTGACCGAGCGCCACAGATCCCATAGCGGTTTGATGGTCGTGTGCTTTTCCCGCTCGATAAAGGGCTCGGGATCCAGCGACAGCAATTCACCCAGTTTGCGCAGGAATTTCGTCGTGCTGTCCAGGCCGATCGGTGCTTGCAGATAGGGATTTTCCAGACCTTCACACAGCATCCGACCGAATTCGCGGTACAGGCAGATATTCACATCCGCATCAACCAAACGACCAACATCAGACAAATGGCTACCCAGGGGGAAGACCATGTTGATTTCAGCACCAATGCCTTCGACCAGACGGCGGATTTCAGCGAGGTCGGAGGGCATGTTGAACATGCCATAGGCTGGGCCAATGATGTTCACACGAGGCTTTGCATCTTCAGCGCGTTTTTTGGCCTTTGGTAGCTTGCCACCCTTTTTCGCGCCATATTCGGTCCATAGCCAATAGAGCGCGCGGTCCGCACTTTGCCATTGGTCCTCATCGATGGTGCGCGGCAGGAAACGGCGGATGCCTGTTCCTTCTGGCGTCACGCCGCCCCCGATCATTTCGGCAATGGAGCCGGTGACAACCACAGCAGGCAGGTCTGGGTCCAGTGCGGCATGGGCGCGTTTCATCGCCTCTTCCGTGCCAGTCTGGCCCAATTCTTCTTCACCCAAGCCTGTCACGACGATGGGCAGTTCATGGGGGGGTAAACCGTCAGTGTAATGCAGGACAGATGTTACCGGCAAATTTTCACAGCCAACGGGACCATCGATGATGACCTGCAATCCCTTGATTGCGGTAAACACATAGACCGATCCCCAATAGCCGCCGGCGCGATCATGATCCTGGACTAGCATCCGATCGCTCCTTCCACCTTGTCCGCGGTACGGGCCGCAGTTGCGCGTTCCCGTGCCTTGGCATTCCGCAGACGGAAATCAGGCTTATCTTCAGGAACATCCTCCCAGATGCCGGCATGGTCGCCCGTGCCAACACCTTCGAAGAATTCTTTCATCTTGTCGAAGCGGCCCTTATTGGCGATCGCCGCATTGACGATCTGCCCCAATTGCCCAGCCCCAGCAGGCCCCATCAGCGGGCGGGCCGAAATCAGATTGGTGAAGTAGAGACCAGGAATACCCATCTCTTTTGCCTTCTGGACAACCGGCGTCGTCCCGATGGCCAGGTCCGGCCTGAATTCCCGAACCGCCACCAGGTCTTCTTCCAATGACGCGCGGTAATTGACCTGAACACCATGGGCTTCCAACCAGTCACGATCCGGGTCGGACCATTTGGTCTTCGGACAGGCCGTGCCGACATAGGGCACTTCAGCACCACTTTCGATCAGCAAACGCGCAACAATCAATTCAGACCCTTCATAGCCCGACAGGGTCACGCGCCCTTTGATCTGTGCGCCGTTCAGTGCCTCTGCAATCGCAGGCAGGAAGGCATTTTTGGAGGCCGCGACCTTATCTTTGGCAATACCACAGGCTTCCCCGATGCTGTCCAACCACATCGCCGTACCGTCATGGCCGATCGGTGCGGAACCGACAATCGGGCGACCTGCCGCTGTGAATTCGCGGCAAGAGGCTGTGTAGAATGGATGGATCGCCGCAACCGCTGCGCAGTCCAGGGCCGAATACAGCTCCCGCCATTCACGGGTCGGGACCACCGGACCGGCGGCCAGTCCCATCGGGGCCAGCATCATGCCAATGCCGACGGGGTCCGCTGGGAACATTTCGCCCAACAGCGTGATCGTTGGTTTGTCGCTGACACCGCCAACCGGGGCTTGAACAGGACCGGCCTCAACCTCTGTGCGGGCATATTTCAGCATTGCACCGGCCAAGACATCTTTCGCCTCAGCATGGGTCGGAACACCAAAGCCCGGCACATCGATGCCAACGATGCGCACACCATTGATTTCCTTGGGCAGCATCTGCAGTGGAATGCCAGAGGCTGTCGGGACGCACAGATTGGTGACGATCACCGCGTCATAGCGTTCTGGATCGGCAATTTCGTGCACCGCATCGCGGATGTCTTCATACAGTTTGCCGGTGACTAGTGTTTCCGAATTGAACGGCACATAGCCAACCGAGCGACGCGCACCATAAAAGTGACTGGTGAAAGTCAGGCCATAGACGCAGCAGGCTGATCCAGACAGGATCGTGGCCGTGCGACGCATGCGCAAACCGACCCGCAAGGACCCAAAGGCCGGGCACATGCCCTGTGGCTTGTCATGGGGCCCAACCGGATAATCGGCGGCATATTGCTCCAGGATTTCGGACTTGCCTGCGGCCTCTGCGGCTGCGCGCATCTGCGCGGCACCGCTGTGACAGCCCTGCCCGTCAGCGCCGTTCGGATTGACCGGCGTCTTCGACAAATCAACACTGTTTGCAGCGCTTTCGATATCGCTGTTCAGTGCTTTGTCTGGGGCATCATAGGGCATACTAACTGTGTCCAATCCTTGTAACGTCACAAATCCACTTGTTGGGGCACGAGCCCTCAAACCGTGTCGTAAACCACCTCCAAACTGTCTTTCGCCAGCTTGGAGGAACTGCACATATCTTCCATTTTCGCGGGGATCAGCGTGTAATCGCCGCCGGTTTCCTTGCTGGTGAACAGGCCCAACAACCCATCCTGATCCAGGGCTTTAGGGTGCATCGGTTGGGCCTCTGCGACATTGATCGCAAGCTCCGCAAACAGCGGCGCCCATTCCCCACCGGGAATGCCGACGATTTCGTAATTCGCGCTTTTGCGGCGGATGTCTTCATTCGCGGGGATCGCCGCCAGGACGGGAATACCGACCACATCTGCGAAGGCCTGGGCCTCGCCGGTGCCATCATCCTTGTTGATGACCATCCCGGCCACCCCGACATTGCCGCCCAGCTTGCGGAAATATTCCACGGCAGAGCAGACATTGTTCGCGACATAGAGGCTTTGCAGATCGTTCGATCCGACCACAATCACCTTCTGGCACATGTCTCGCGCAATCGGCAGGCCGAACCCGCCACAAACAACATCGCCCAAGAAGTCCAGCAGAACGTAATCGAATTCCCAATCGTGGAAGCCCAGTTTCTCCAACAATTCAAAACCGTGAATGATGCCGCGACCACCGCAACCGCGCCCGACTTCGGGGCCGCCCAGTTCCATCGCATAGACACCATCCCGCACGAAGCAGACATCGCCGATCTCAACTTCTTCACCGGCTTCTTTCTTGCGCGATGAGGTTTCCAGAATCGTCGGGCAGCTCTTGCCGCCAAACAATAGTGAGGTCGTGTCCGATTTTGGATCGCAGCCGATCAGCAGAACCTTCTTACCTTGCTGGGCCATCATGTAGCTGAGATTGGACAGGGTGAAGGATTTACCAATCCCGCCCTTGCCATAGATCGCAATGATCTGTGTTTCCTTGGTCACAGGTCCGGTTTGCACCGGATCCGGACCTTGTGCCGCTTCTTTGCGAAGATCTTCGGTCATCGTGCTCATTGAGGCGTGCTCCAATCCAGGATCATTTTGAGGCAAGACGGGTCTGTGAAGGCCGTGCGATACGCTTCATCCGCCACATCCGGAGACTTGCGGTGGGTAATCAATCCATCCAACGACAGGTCGCCAGATTCGATCAGGCCCTTAACCGCGCGCAGGTCTGGATCTTTCCATTCCGCTGCGACGCGCATCCGTGCCTCTCTCAAGAAAGCCGGGACAAATTTAAAGCTGAGGGAGACATCATAGAAGCCAGCAAGGACGACCTCTCCGCCAGGGGCCAACCGCGAGATCAAGCTGTCCAAGAGATCATGCGCGCCACTGACATCATAGATCGCGCGATAACCTCGATTGGTATCGTCATCAGAATTTGTAACGCTGTACCCCTTGGCACCGGTGGCACGATCCGCATTGGTTTCCCATACGACCGGCGGCTCCCCACCCAAGGCGATGGTAATACGCGCCAGAAGGCGGCCCAGAACACCATGCCCGACAATCAGGTCCGGCAAAGTCTGACCCGCAACAGCGTGATAGGCGGTCGCTGCCAAAGCGAGCAGCACACCATGTTCTTGCAGGCTGTCATCGATGGCGACCACACGGCGAGCCGGAACCACCAGACGTTGGGCAGAGCCGCCAAAAAGGCCGCGAACATCGCCAAAGCACGACGCGCCCGGAACGAAGACGAAGTCGCCTTCTCGCAGGCTGGAATCGCGGGCTGATCTGGCGACGCGTCCAACGGCTTCATAACCAGGGACTAAGGGATAACCCATTCCGGGGAATTGCGGCATGCGACCGGTCCACAGCAGTCGTTCTGTTCCCGTGCTGACGCCGCTCCAGGCGACATCGACGATCAGTTCGTCTTCCGCCGGTGCTTTCAATTCGACAGTCCGGACCGCAAGGGCCTCCGGCTTTTCGAATATGATCGCTTGCGTTTCCATGCCCATTCTTTCCCCGCCGCGTTTCGCGGCCCCCGCCTTTGCGAGATGTTCTTGGATTTCGAGAGACGTTTTCGTCTTCTTTTGTTTTTTGCCGACCTTTTCCGGCGACCTTCACTGTAAGTTTACGCCGTAAAATGTCAACTATAATTTACACTTTATTTGTCACATTATAATGACACACACTGTCAGCACCATCAGGGTCGCGCCTCGATCAAGCGCACCAAATGAGGCATTCTGCTGGAAACCGTGCGAATCTTGGAAAATCCAGCCGCATGAAGCAGCTCTTTATGTCGTGCCAGTGTGCGCACCCGACCCTCCCCCATAGCCAGCAAATAGAATCCAAAATAGGCATCAGCGATTCTTTCGCCGCCTGGCGTTTCAGAGACGGGTTCTGCGATCAACAGCGCCCCATCGGGTGCAATCACACCGCGTATTGCCGTTAACAGGGGGGCAACAACACGGTCTGGATGGTCAAACAGCACCCGAATCAAGGTTATCAAATCGGCATCCTTAGGCAGCGGGGTCTTCAGGAAGTCGCCCCCAACCGTCTCAATCCGATCCGCAAGCCCGTTCTGGGCCAAGCGATCCCGTGCGGTTTGCGCCACCTGCGGCAGGTCAAATAGGGTGAGTTTGGTATCCGGTGCGGCGCGACGGGCAATGGCGGAAAGAAATGTCCCATCGCCCCCACCGATATCCATGATATGTCGGCGTCCTTTAACCGAATAATCATCCAATACCTCTTCGGCGACGCCTTCCTGAGATTGGGCCATTAGGGTGCTATAGTCAGACGCGCTATTTTCCGTCACACCTCCGGCCTGACGGGCATAGGGCCAATAGGCCGCCAGGGCGGTTTCCGGCACCTCACCCTTCAACAGAGCCACCGGGTCGCGCATATCAGCATAAAAGGCGACATGGTGTTCAATCATCGATAAGGCAGCGGCATTATTCGCCACATCCTGACCGACCGGGCCCAATCCATAGAGATCGCCACGCCGCCGCACGATCTTTAAGGCAATAGCGGCCTTTAGCAGACGGATCATGGCATCTTCGGAAAGTCCTGTAAGAGAGATCAAGTCTGTCAGGCTACGGGGACGTTCCAATAGCAAGTCCGGCAGATTGAGCCGGACACAGGCCAGCAAGATTTGCGTATGAACAAAGCCCGCCATAAGGTCGAACAAAGTCTTGGACCGGCGTCGCGCAAGCGGGCGAAACGGTAAAAACCCAGCGGAGAAACGTCGGAACTTCGGATTTGCGACCAACCGGTCAATGAGTTCTGGGATCGCCATAGCGGTGCAAATCTACCCTTTATCAGAAAAGGGTGACCTAAAGCGCACTGACCGGAATTTCGATGCTCATCCCCTTTGGCATAAAACGGCGCGACTCTTGGAGAATTTGCTGACGCAGCACCGCTTGGCCCGGTGAGGGTGGAATAGACTCAATGGCTTCCACGATCAGGGTTGTTAGACGCTTGGCCGCGCCATCCATGCCATGGGCCGCCACCGCATTGGGCCGCCCGAAGGTTGCATCTTGACCCGTGGGCTTGCCCAGCAAATCAGGGTCTCCGATCACATCCGCAATATCATCGGCGACCTGATAGGCCTCCCCCAGACGCTCTCCCAATGTCTGCCACAGGGATGCATCTGCCCCTGCCGCCGCGCCCCCGGCCGCCGTTGCCGCAGCAAACAGCGATCCAGTCTTGGCGCGCTGATAATCTGCAAGGATTGCGCCATCTTCAGATTCCCAAGCCTGACCGGCCGTAATACCAAAGGGCATACCTACCGCGCCCGTAATGATGCGCATTAAGGTTGCGGCCCGTTCCGGGTTATCAGGAATACGACGGGCCAGAATATCAAAAGCCAGAATGATCAGCGCATCCCCGGCCAGAACGGCGACTGGTTCCCCATGAGCACGATGCACAGAGGGTTTTCCGCGCCGCATTTCCGCGTCATCGAAACAGGGCAGGTCATCATGAACCAGCGACGCGCAATGCAGCAGTTCAATCGCCGTCGCTGCTGCATCTGCCATTTTAGGATCATCATCGCCGCAAGTCAGGGCGACGGACAAACACAGTTTCGGGCGAATGCGCGCGCCCCCTGGAAAGACCGCATAATGCATGGCACGCCCTAATTTTGGAGGAGAGCCCGGCGCCCGCGCCCGAGAAATCGTTTCCTCAATGCTGCGTTCGATCCGCTGTTCAATGTCCATGCCTTTGCTCCCCAACGTCCATCATGCCCGATGCCTTGCTTTGAGGCGGGGGCAATTTGTGTACATATCCGGGCACTTTCGCCGACAGTGCAGCTAAGTCTTCCCGGTAAGTGTCAACTATGATAGACACTATTTATGTAAATAATCAATGACAAAGGAACAAAGATATGACCGCTGAGCCGGTCATCATTATCGGGGCCGGAATTGCGGGACTCAGTGCCGCCATCTCTCTGCTGGCGCGGGGTGTCGATGTCATTGTTTTGGAAAAAGAAGCCAAACCTGGCGGAAAAATGCGCGAGATCATGGTGGAAGGCCAGCCGATTGATGCCGGACCAACCGTTTTCACCATGCGCTGGGTCTTTGATGAACTCCTGGCCCGAACTGGAAAATCGCTGGAAGATTTAATCACTTTGCAAAAGGCCACAATCCTGGCCCGACATGGCTGGAGCGATGGCAGCCGGTTTGATCTGCACGCGGATCGCAATCAGGCCGCTGACGCTATTGGCGATTTTGCGGGGGCCGCTGAGGCCAGACGGTTCCGGGCGTTTCTAGCAGATGTGGCTGATATCTATCAAAATGTGGGCCTGCCCTTCATGCGGGCGCAGGATACCAGCCTGACATCAATGATGAAAACGACTGGTCCAGCCGGCGCAATGGCACTGTTGCGCACACAACCCTATAAATGCATGTGGGAGTCATTGGGGAAATATTTCAAAGACCCCAGGCTGCAGCAACTTTTTGGGCGATATGCCACCTATTATGGCTCCTCGCCTTTTCATTGCCCCCCCAATCTGAGCCTGGTCGCCCATGTGGAACAGGAGGGCGTTTGGTATATTAAGGGCGGAATGCATAAATTGGCCACCGCCCTGACGCACCTGATACGGACGTTAGGCGGCACTGTGCGCTTTAACACATTGGTCACAGGAATCACCCCTCAAAAGGGACATGTCACACATGTCGCAATAGCCTCTGGCGAGACTCTGGCAGCACGGGCTGTGATTTTAAATTCCGATGCCGCCGCCCCTGCAACGGGCCTATTTGGTCAGGCCGTCAAACAAGCCGGTGCCAGACCGGCAAAACGATCTCTGTCCGCCATGACCTTTTCGACCCTGGCAAAGGTGGAGGATTTCCCCCTGCACCGACACACCGTGTTCTTTTCCGATGCCTATCGCGCAGAATTCGACGCGATCTTTGGCGAGGGCAAAATGCCGCCCAGCCCAACAACCTATATCTGCGCCCAGGATCGCGATGACAGCAGCCCCGATCCTGAAGGGCGAGAACGCCTGTTTTTTCTGATCAATGCGCCGGCCAATGGCGACACTCACACCTATACACCAGCGGAGATTGAGCAATGCGCCGAAACGATGCGGACCCTTTTGGCGCAATGTGGCCTGACTCTGTCCGCGCAATCGGAGGCACAGCAGGTCTGCACACCAACGGATTTCAATCATCTGTTTCCAGCCACGGGCGGGGCATTGTATGGTCAGGCATCCCACGGCTGGGGCAGTTTCTTTGCCAGACCCAGTCCGCGGACCAAGATACCGGGCCTCTATCTGGCGGGGGGCAGCGTGCATCCGGGGTCAGGGGTGCCGACAGCCTCCCTATCGGGCCAGATGGCTGCCGATTGCCTGATGGCGGACCAAGGCTGGACATCCAGATAGGCCCCAATGGCTATGCCTGGTGGTATCTGGACGGATTGAGTGACGATCACCGTCACGGCATTACCATCATCGCCCTGATCGGCAGCGTGTTTTCCCCCTATTACGCCTGGGCCAGAGAAAAGGGGCCCGTCGAAGCGGAAAATCATTGTGCAATGAATGTCGCGCTGTATGGGCAGCCTGGAGCCCGTTGGGCAATGACCGAACGCGGGGCCGGTGACGTGAACCGGAAACCCAACCATTTAACGATCGGCCCCAGTTCCCTGCGCTGGGAAAACGGGACGGCAATTGTCGAGCTAAAGGAAATCGCTGTTCCCGTTCCCCGACCGATCCGGGGGCGCGTGACGATCACGCCAACGACCCTGAATGATCAAGATTTTGCGTTGGACAGCAAGGGTCGCCATCGGTGGTGGCCCATTGCGCCTTGCGCCCGCATTCGGGTGGAAATGGATACCCCTGCCCTGATCTGGGAAGGGTCGGGCTACATGGACAGCAATAGGGGCAGCGCGCCTCTGGAAGATGATTTCCAATGTTGGGATTGGTCCCGGGCCGAACTGCCCAACGGTGATGCCGTCGTCTATTATGATCTGACCCAGAGGGACTTGTCCCACCGCAATATTGCCCATCGATTCTTTGCAACGGGTGGCAATACACCGGTCAGCGCGCCGCCAAAGACACGGTTGCCCAATATCAATTGGCAGGTCGCACGGACCACGCGCAGCGATTCATCCAGCCGTGTGAAACTGATTAAGACGCTGGAAGACACGCCCTTCTATGCGCGGTCCGCCATTCAAATGGGATTGGAGGGAGAGGTCGCAACCGGTGTGCATGAAAGCCTGAATCTGGATCGCTTCAAACGCCGATGGGTTCAGGTCCTGCTGCCATTCCGGATGCCCAGAAAAGCAAAGTAATCGGGTTGGTTAAGCAAGAGGGACCAAGGATTCCGGGGCCCAACCAATACGCACGGAATTCCCCTCCGATAGAATAGGACGACCGATGGCGTTTCGCATGGAAACGGTCACAGGCGCATCGCGTCCAGGCAGCGCTACATCGTAATAGGTCATATCGCCAAAATAGGCGGCCTGCTTGATTTCACCCTGCAATTCACGTTCTTCCGTATCCCCTGCATCAAACAATAGGGTCAGCCGTTCAGGGCGCACCCCAACCGCAAACTCAGAATCAAAACGCAGACGATAGGGATTTTTGATCGTAACCTTACCGAAAATAGCAGCGTCTACAGTGACGGTTTCTTCGGTCTGATCGGCCACTGTCGCATCAATGATGTTCATCCCGCCAATAAATTTCGCGACGGAGGAACTGATTGGATTCTGATAGATATTCTCTGGCGTGTCGCATTGGCTGATCTGGCCGCCAAACATTACCGCGATCCGGTCCGACATGGTCAGGGCTTCGGTCTGGTCATGGGTCACATAGACCACAGT
>JARGPE010000262.1 GCA_029212835.1 Alphaproteobacteria bacterium
ATTCGTATTCCTTACGAAGCCGGCGCGAATGGCAAGCGCCTGGAAGCCCGCTTCCCAGACGCGATGGCCAACCCTTATCTGGCCTTCACGGCAATGTTGATGGCTGGTTTGGACGGCATTCAGAACAAGATCCATCCGGGCGAGCCGATGGATAAGGACTTGTATGACCTGCCTCCTGAAGAGCTGAAAGACATCCCGACTGTCTGTGGCTCCCTGCGCGAAGCGCTGGAAAACCTGGATAAGGATCGTGCGTTCCTTAAGAAGGGCGATGTGTTCACCGACGACCAGATCGACAGCTATATCGAGCTGAAGATGGAAGAAGTCTATCGTGTCGAGCACACCACTCACCCGATGGAATTTGCGATGTATTATTCGTCTTAAGACACAGTCGCATAGGTCTTAATGCAAGCGGCCCTGCCCGTCCTAAGAGTGGCTGGGCCGCTTCTTTTCAACCCTATAGGAAATGTCGCACGACATCGATTTCTTATCTTAAGCAAGCTTCTCGGGATCTGAATCCGTTAGAGTGCGCTCTGGTGGAAAACTGACGGACACCGTTGTGCCAACGCCCGCTTCGCTGGTCAGCGCCAGCGTTCCTCCGTGCAACTCTGTAAGTTGCTTGGACAGGGACAACCCCAATCCCGTCCCCTCATGCGTGCGATAAGCGTCTGTTCGAACCTGACCAAACGGTTCCAGCACCTTCGGAATGTCTGAAGGTGCGATACCAATGCCAGTATCCGTGACGGCAAGAAACAGCCCACCCGACTGATTGCAGCCTGTCGTAATCTCAATGCTGCCCCCCTTCACATTGTATTTCACGGCATTCGACAGCAAATTCAGAATGACCTGCTTTACCAATCGATCATCCGCCCATAATCGGTAGGGAGCATCATTGGCATGCACCACAATCCGTACCCATTTGCTGTTGTTATAGCCCCCCAGCATTCGGACACATTCTTCGAGCAACGTTTTAAGAACGATAGGTGTTTCATACAATTCAACTTGGCCTGCATCAATTTTCGACAGGTCCAAAACCTCGTTGATCAATCTCAGAAGATGTTCACCAGACCTTTGAATATCATGAATATATTCAAGATACTTTGGGTGATCCAACTTACCGTAAATTTGAGAAGTGATTACTTCTGAGAAACCGATGATTGAATTCAACGGCGTGCGCAGTTCATGACTCATATGTGATAGAAATTGGGATTTTGAGACACTAGCATGCTCTGCTGCCAGCTTGGCTTCTTCCAAATCAAGCTGTTCTTTACGTTGTTCAGTGATGTCGGAATATAACGTTACTAAACCACCATCCGGCAAAGGATTACCGTGGATCGCAATCACCACCCCATCGGATCGGGTATGAACGCGCGAAAAAGCTTTAAACTTCCTCGCACTTTCCAGCCGTTTCGCAACATAGCTCTCAACATCAATTTCGCCATATTCTCCACGCATTGCGTTATATCGAAGAAATTTTTCAAACGGGTCGCCCAGTTTGAATTGATCCTGTGGAAGGTCCATCAAATCAAGGAACCGTGTGTTAAAGGTTACGATCTTGAGGTTCCGATCCATAACACTCAATCCATCCCCCATAGCCTCAAGAACAGTGGCCAATTGCCGGGATGTCTCAGACAAGCGCTCTTCAGTTCTAAGTGTCTGTTCTATATCCATTAACAACCAACCCAGAAGAGCCGTTGCGAATGTGAAAATACCTAAAAGTGGAAGTGGTACATAATTCAGGAGAGTCAGAATATTTTCTGGCCCTGGAATAAAAAAAACCGCAAAAGAAACGATCTGAACAATCAGGCCAAAAACCAAGAATTGTGGGATTCCAATACCGACCCCCCATCGACGCACACAAATACGGTAAATCACACCAACCCCTGCGCTTACAACAATCGCCCAAACTCCGAGGATCGCGCCGAATCCTCCTACCCAGAGACGATAGGATGCCGCCATAACAGCCGAAATTATGGCAACGACAGGTCCGCCAAACAGTCCTGCCATCGACAAAACTACAGAACGTGCGTCAAAAATCAGTCCATGAGACGTTTGAATCGGTGACATTATGCCAAAGATAGCAATGACACCGAATAAGAGTCCTAAACTCAGTTTTCTAATTTCTTCAGACCCGCGCGACACTCGAAGGATAACGCTATACAACAAGCAAAGCGATAGCAGCAGCGCGACTCCTTTAACCAATTCAACAAACACGCCAGCCTACCCTTCTGCATTCTACCTTGATCAAGAAAAAAGCCATAACCCTTTGATTTAAAATCAAATACAGTTGTTTATTCCAACCAGCACATTGCCAGGATGATATTTTACACCTAAAATATATCACAAATTTGGTAATAAATAGTAAACAGAGATCGCCAAATTATGAGTGTTTTCCGGATTTAGCCATGCAGCAAATGCAGGACGCATTTACGATTCATGCGTTTGTGCTGCAACGCAACAAAGCGCATCTAAGGGTCAGTCCTTGAGACTAAACCCTGTAATCCAACTATGGAGACAGATTATGGATGCCGTACTTTGTTCGGCCTTGCTGCTGCTGGCAGCCGTGGCTGCAAATGCAGAGATGCTTTCTCGCACATTTGCCTAGCCCAAACACAATCCAATATCTATAGAGCGGTCCTGCTTTGAAGAAGGCAGGGCCGCTTTTGTATACGAATGTCATGTGCCTTCTTGTTCCGCGTCTAGAATGCCATCCAGCCACCATCAACCAGAAGGTTGTGGCCGGTAACATAGCTTGCCTCAGCACTTGCCAGATAGACAGCAGCGCTGGCAACATCATCAGGACGACCCAACCGGGGCAACGGTGTGCGAGACTTTGAATAGTCTAAATTTTCCATACCATCCGCGCGGCCCGTCAAAATCTTACCTGGGGCAACGGCATTACAGACAATTCCTTCCCGAGCATAATCGACGGCAATTTGACGGGTCATATAGACAACACCCGCCTTTGAGACACCATAGCTAAAATCAGATGGGGCACACACCATACCATGCTGAGAACTAATATTAACGATCCGCCCCCGTGCTTCATCTTCCGGCAACGGGTCTTGTCCCAACATTTGCTGAATTGCGCGCTTACAGCCGAAATAAACACCCTTCAAATTGACCGCCATAACGCGGTCCCAGCTTTCCTCAGTCGTGTCCAATAACCGGCATCCATCACTGATCGCGGCGTTATTCACCATCACATCCAATCGACCAAAAGCGGCAACGGTTTGCCCAATAGCCGCATCGATCGCAGCCCAGGATGAAACATCGGTCGCAACCGACAGGCATGTTCCACCGGCATCTTGAATCAGAGATTCCGTTCTGACGCCTCCTTCAAGAGGGTCTGGCGCTCTGTCTGCCAGAATAACGCATGCCCCCTCCTCTGCGAACCGTATGGATATGGCACGGCCGATGCCGGACGAAGCCCCCGTCACAAAACACACACGCCCCGCCAATCGTCCAGTCACAGTGTATTTCCCGTTACAGTTGACGGATCCGTATTCCCACCACACAGCAGAACGCCCACGGCTTCCCCTGCAGTAGGTTGGTAAACACCTGCAATCAATGCAGCCATCGCAGTCGCGCCTCCTGGCTCTAGGATCAGGCGAAACTGATCCCACAGCATCCGTTGGGCCGCGACAATTTGCTCATCAGACACTAACAAGGATTGTGCAACATAGGCCTGAGCCGCCTCAAATCCCAAAGCACCAATACGCCGTGCCCCCAGCGCATCCGCGGCCAAACCGGAAACAGTGACATCACAAGGCGCACCTTGCGCGCGCGCTTGATACAGGGTTGGTGTGCCCGTGCTTTCTATGGCAATAACGCGTGTCCGTCCTTGATACCAACTGGCCATGCCACCAATCAAACCGCCGCCCCCAACAGCAACCAGAACCGTATCCAATTTTGGTGCCTGTTCTTCAAACTCCAACGCGACAGTGCCCTGCCCGGCCAAAATCTCGGGTTGGTCATAGGCATGCAGCAACAGAGCACCTGTTTCCTGTTGACGCTTTTGGCAGGCCGCCAGAGCATCTGCAAAATCCCGTCCACCGACCTGCACCACAGCATCGTAAGATTTCAACCGTGCCAGTTTAGAGGGCGAAATGATCTCGGGCACGAATATCTCCGCACGATGCCCCAACTGGTTTGCCGCATAGGCAACAGCAGCGCCATGGTTCCCTCCTGAAGCAGCGATGACGCCGCTTTCTGGAACAGGAAGCGACAACATTGCATTGAATGCGCCCCGTACTTTAAAGGACGCGGTATGCTGAAGGTGCTCCAACTTTAAAACCACGGAATTGTTCGGCAAAAAACCACCAGCAGGCAGCATCATGACAGGCGTTTTCCGCACAAATTCTTGAATACGGGAGTTCGCCTTATGGATGTATTTAGATTCAAGCATAAAAATGGTGACTCCTAAATCAAAATTAAGTCTTACGCCTTGATATACGAGGGTTAAGGAACAAAGCAAGGAAGAGATTATTTTGCCACAACTGCATATCTACTCTGGATAAGTTTCAC
>JARGPE010000263.1 GCA_029212835.1 Alphaproteobacteria bacterium
ATCAACTGTTGAATTGCAGATGTTTGGGACCGGTCCAGACGATAGGCACCCTGCATCTTAATGACGACAGAGGCTGTCGCTTCCATCGGTTCGCGCGTAAATAATTCCCGGCGTGGCAGCACGATATGAACGCGGGCACCCCGGACGTTATCGATGGATGCAATGGTTCGGGACAATTCTCCTTCCATGGCACGCAGCTTGTTGATTTCTTGGGTGAAACTGGATTGTCCAAGGCTTTGGTCACGATCAAAAATGTCGTAACCTGGAACGGCACCGCTTAAGCCCTGTTGTGCAAATTCCAGCCGCAGCGGACCAACCTGATCGCGCGGTACCGATATTTGCGTTTGATCGGTCGACATACTGTACTCTATTTGGCGGCTGGCCAATTGATCCGCGATTTGATTTGTAGCCTGTGGGTCTAGGTTTGAATACAGCAATGCCATTTCGGGTTTAGTGCCGGAGACCAGAAGGAAGATCAGAAGGCCCAACATAACGGCCGTGCCGGCAACGCCCGCCGTAAGGCGCGCCATTCCAAAGCTCCGAATTAACTCGATTAGATTACCCACAAAACCGCTCCTCATGTTTCCGACCGCCAGTGAGAAGAATGCCCGTTCGGCGTTTTTCTCTTGTCGGATCCCCTAGTGCCAGATCACTTCACTTTCTCAGACGCGTCGCAAACGCTTGCGCATTTTTCATTTGTCTGAGCGCTTCTGCGCTACGGTATTGCCCTGTCGCTCGACGGCTCCTCGCGGAGAGCTGCCAGCTTGGCTGATTATGTGCTGCGGCCTTCTGCCCCAGAATTCTCGCAAAAATCACACTAACACGACTCGATTCGATCTGCTTAACTTGAAGCTTACAACGACTCATCGATTCGATGATTTGTAAGCATTATTCTAAGCCTGCACTGCTTAAAATAAAATTAAGACAACGCACGGCAAAATTTGCCCATCTCTCGGCAAAGATAGCCGATATTCGCACCAGCGCAATGATAAAAACACAATATATTGAACAAAATACAATGTAATTCGCAGCATTAGGTATAAGGACGCAAGAACTCAATATCGTTTATTTTAGGGAGTGTGAGTCTTTTCAAGGTCTTATGATTCGTGTTTGACCTATCGATACTGACGCAACCGAGTGACGCGTAAGCCACGAACGCCGTGCTGGGAGATTAGAATGCGCCAGCCATTTAATTCTTCCCGGGTCAAGTCATAGCGACGACAGGCTTCTTCTTCTGTAAGGACCCCTGTGTCAATTGCCCTGACAACTTGTGCTTTTCTAGAAATGACCCATCGCTCTGTATCCGCGGGGGGAAGGGCGTTGTCGTGTTTATGTTCCGGTTCTTCTTGTCGGTTTGGATGTCCTGTCATCGGGCCTCTGCTTCGGCTTATGATTGTAAGAGATCTTGTCAGCCTGCTAGCCAGAGAACGGTTTGATCACAGACCAGCAATTAATAATAAATTTATATAAAATTTTAGGAAATTCGCAAGGAAAATACGAAAAAATAATGGGCGCGCCGAACGGGCGCGCCCAAATATTTGGTTTTATTAAGTTATTAGATTAGCGTTTGACCCTGATCAGTTCGTCTAACATCTCATCAGCGGTCGTGATGATCTTGGTATTTGCCGAAAAGGCCCGTTGGGTCACGATCAGCTTGGTAAATTCGTCAGCCAAATCGACTGTCGACTGTTCCAATGATGCAGGGGCAATCAGACCAGCACCGCCAGTATTGGCAACCTTGACCACCGCCTGACCGGACTCATCAGTCTGGCTATAGACATTCCCTGTACCGGGCTTCAATCCATCCGCATTGTTGAAAGTGACAAGGGGCACCTGGAACAGCTGGCGTGATTCACCATTGTCAAAGAGCGCAGTAACGACGCCCAACTCATTTACGGATACGGACGAAAGGGACCCAAACTGTTTACCATTTTGAGCGATGTCGTTTAGAACGCTCGTACCCTCGAATTGTGTCAGGCCGTTCGTGCCGCCAATGGTTCCAAAATCAATGGCGATTGCTTCGCGATCATCAGACGTCGCGGCATTGTTGTCATAGTCAAGAACCACATCAAGAATACCGTTCGCCGCATTCCCACTGGCACTGATATCACCACCGGCCAAGTTACTCGCTACAGAGGCCAGTGTTCCGTTTGCATTGAAAGTAATTGTTCCTAATATTGCGCCGTTTGCGATCAGGGCCGTATCTGCAACGCTGTCTGTTTCTTCATCACCATCCGACAGGATATTATCGGCTGCGGTTCCTCCCGGTGTTCCATCATCAATGCCAATTGTGCCGTCGTCGTTGGCATCAATGTCAACAAGGGATGTTCCCGTGCTGGTAGCGGCTGAAATCGTGAACGTATTCGCCGCAGCACCGGATTTGGTGAAGGTCAGTGTCAATGTCCTTTGGGCACCCTTGCGATCGAATATCTGGATCGCCGTGTCGTAGCTGTCACCGGTTGCCATCGAATCCTGCAGGTTTGCAGCGAGGGAAACAGCAGAGGTTGAGATTGGCGAGGAGGACTGACCTGCCACATTGACGCCTTGCATAGCCGTCAGAACGTTTGTAACGGCAAAACCATTCCCGCTGGTGTTTTTTGGGAAACCCATCAAATAGAACCCAGCCGTATTGACCAGGTTACCATCTTTATCCGCGCGAAACTCTCCCGCACGAGTATAGAAGATATCTCCGGTTGGTTCATAAACACCGGTTGAGGTGTTAAAGGTCAGTCCATCTGTGACCGCAAAGAAGCCGTTACCAGAAATCGCGAGATCGGTTGATTTGGTTGACGATGCCAACAAGCCTTGGGCACTGATTTCCCGACCTGTCGTAGCGCCGACCCCCCCGGATGCATAGGCTGAGGAAGATCCCTGGGCCGTAACCAAGGTTGAGAAACGCGCATTGTTCACCTTGTAACCAACCGTGTTCACGTTGGCGATGTTGTCGGAAATCATCCCCATGGATTGGCTTTGAGCGTTCAAGCCAGAGACGCCTGAGCGCAGACCACCGAAAATACTCATTGCCTAACTCCTCTTTTCCTCAAATAGCGATATCTTGGATAGTCGCCCATAATTTGTGGGGCCATTGCTAGGCCGCTAAATCTTCAACATGAAGCACTTTGCTCAACGGGATCTTTACCGCCCCCATCATCAGCGTCGTTGTTTCGCCATCAAACTCAACAGCGGTCACTATTCCTTGGGTTTTGTAAGTTGGATCGATCACCACATCATCCTCATCCTTGGCGCCTACTTGGAAACTGTAGGGTCCGTTCGGCAGGACATTGCCTGACTGATCTTTGCCGTCCCAGGTGATTTCATGATCGCCAACGGTGGTGGGCATATTCGTTACCAGACGCACCAATTCCCCGGCACCATTGTAGATTTCCATGGTGGCGCTCTTGGCTTCTTTCGGTAAATTATAGCTCATCTTAACTGACTCGCCCTGGAAGTTGACTTCGTTATAGTCAGCCTTGATTTGCTGGCCCAGATAACCCACAGCGGCTGTCGCCTCGCTTTGGCGATTCAATTTGATCAAATCTTCCAATTGGCCGCTTTGCCGAACGGATTGCTCCACGTCTGCAAACATAACCAACTGGTTCGTAAATTCCGTCGTATCCATCGGCGATAAAGGATCCTGGTTCTGCAACTGTGTGGTCAGAATCGTCAGGAAGTTATCAAAGTTGTTGGCTAGGCTGCTCAAAGCCTCGGTTTGTTTTGACGATTGCGTTGGCACATTTGTCGACGTGCTCAACAGCGAATTTAAATCAGTGGCCATGGTGTGCTCTCCTTAAGCCGATGTCGAAACGGCTGTTTCCGTCGCATCGTGCGTGGCTCTCTCTTTCATTGAGGCGCTTAGATTTTGACATCCAGCCGCCCATCTCCATCGAATCCGCCAGTTTGTTCAAAAATGAATCCTGAACTGATCAGGTCCTCTAGGCCTTCGCTAGCCGGACCAGAGCCGGAATTCCCATGGGAAAGGTTCTGCTGAGAGCCATTTCCCTGATTTTGATCCTGTAGCGTAAAGCTCAGGCTGTTCTGATCTGCTTGCAGTCCCGCATTATTGAGGGATTGCAATAAGGTACGTGCATCCTGGCGCAACATGTCCAGGGTCTCTGGCCGTTCTGCCGAGACAATCGCTGTCATCTTGCCCTCATGGGTCATTTCCATTTTTACTTCGACGCGGCCCAACTCGGCAGGACGCAATTGAATGGTAATGCGATCATTGCCTTGCGCCAGGCCCCGATTAATGTTTACGGCGACTTGGTCTGTCACGACATTTAGTGGAACAGGGGGAGGGCGCGATGCAGTTGCTGCTGGTGTTGGAGCATTGCGCTGCTGGATGCTGTTATTCGCACCCAGGCTGGCCGTTGCACCTGTTGCGCCATCAACGATCGTGCCGCTTTGCGTTGACCCGGACAGGGTTGAGGACTGCGCACCCATGCTCGTCAATGGTTGTTGTG
>JARGPE010000016.1:0-861 GCA_029212835.1 Alphaproteobacteria bacterium
GGCTAGGCACCGGTCCAGATAGGCCACTAGGTCGGGATGGTCCTGCAGGACCGGTTCAGCCTGTAAACCACGCAGGACAGTCGCCATGATGATATCGGCCACGGTGAACCGCCCCACCAGCCAATCACGCCCATTCATCCAACCGGATAGAGACTTCAGACGCATTGCCATCAGTTTTTCCGCATGGGGGCGGAATTCAGATATCCAGGCCTCCCCCGCATGAAAGATGGCTGGCAGGATCAGATTCTCGACTTTGGGTTCCACTGAATTTAGTGCGGCGATGACCCAGGCCTGAATTTGCGCCGCTTCCTGTTTGGATCGGGGAGCAAGCGCGTCTGACAGACTTGCGATATGCAATACGATCGCCCCGGATTCGAATAATTCAACGGCATCATCGCGATAGGCGGGAACCTGGCCGAACGGCTGCCAGGCCCTATAGTCCGGATGATCCTGTGCGCCGTCTGACAACAGGTGCAGGTTATAGTCCAATCCGGCTTCGGCCAGGGCCCAACGGGCGCGGATATCCTTAACATACCCCTGTGCGAAAGGGGGAACCCAGGCAAAGGCGCTGATCGTAATGGTCATGGTTAAATTCCTTTGCGTGAAGGGGTCAGTCAAACCGGACGAGTTCTTCAAACCCGCCCCACATCATGCGCATCCCGTCAAAGGGCATTTTGGGCATGTCCTTCATGCGCGGATCATCCATCATCGCCGCAAAACACTTTTCGCAGGTTTCCTGGTCCGGCCATTCCATCCAGGAAAATACGACGGTTTCGTTTTCTTCTTTTTTAACCGCCATGGGGAAGGATGTGACCTTGCCGTCTGGAACACTGTTGCCCCAGTTTTCGCGCATAGACAGGC
>JARGPE010000016.1:871-9938 GCA_029212835.1 Alphaproteobacteria bacterium
AGGCCGCCTCTGCCATTTCTTTGTAAACCGCCTTGTTTTCGGTCGGGACGGCCAACAAAAAGCCACTGATATAGGTCATTTACCCTGGTCCTTTCTGTCTTTGGCGGCCAATCGATTGCCGCTTGAATGATCAGGACACAGGCGAGCGCCCAGCCCTTGCCCAGCCCTGGACACGTGAAATCCTCGTGGACTGCCCATCCATCGACGGATAGAAACGGTCCTGACGGTGTGTCTGGTAAGTCCTATAACTTGACATATACGTTGATGTCAACGTATATATTGGAATGACAATGGATGATGATCTGCCCTTATCAACAACGCTTGAAGTGCGTGACCGATGTCTGTGTCTTTATGTCCAGCGGGCGGCCCGAATGTTGGCCCGGCGCTTTGACGAGGCCCTGCGCCCCCTGGACATCACGAATGGTCAGTTTTCCCTGCTGATGTCCTTGAACAGGCCGATGGGCCCCAGGATCAGTGATCTTGTGCCCTTGCTTGGCATGGACCGCACAACCTTGACCGCCGCCCTGAAACCCCTGCAGCGGCGCGGATTGGTGACGGTCCTGACGGATGAGAAAGATGCACGCGCTCGGCGCTTGACCTTAACCGATGACGGGCGCGAAACCCTGAAGGCCGCCCTGCCGATCTGGCGCAGCACACACGATGCGGTGGATCAATTGCTGCAACAACCGGATGGCGTGGCCTTGCGTCAGGATCTGCTGGCCTTGGCGCAGCCAATCATGCCAACGGACAGTTCATCGCATTCCTGAAGGGAAAATTTGGTGCGGGCGGCCGGACTCGAACCGGCACGGGCTAAAGCCCGAGGGATTTTAAGTCCCTTGCGTCTACCATTTCGCCACGCCCGCAGCGGGTCTTGAGAGCATACCCCCTTCGACCGGTCGGGAGAGTACCCGCCTCGGTTTCCAGGCGCAAGATAGACGATGAGTATTTAGGCGTCGGGAACAGAAAAGAAGGTCTGAATCCGCTGCCAGATGTCCGCTGATGTCGGCAGGCCCAGATTGCTGACCAGTTCCGGCAGGGTGAACCAGACAATAATGGCCCCGAACAACAGGATGCCCAGAAACACCAGCCACGACCGCCAGCCTGGCCCGGATCGACGATCCTTATGCAGGAATCGACCGCTGGTACCATTGGCGGTTATGCTGTCCCGCAACAATAGGGGGACGGTGCCACCAAGTGTATCGCCACGGTCCATCCGAATTTTACGTCGTCTCGGTTTCATATACAGGGGAAGTCCCGATCAGGGTTGATTGCCAAGATGTTATGCTCAATTCATCCAGTGCCAGAAAAATAGGGCGAGATCATGACACTCCCAAGATGATGTGGGGTAAACTGGTAGGATTGCGTTGTGCCAAGTCAGGCCGAATCAAACAACCGCTAAGGGGATGCATTCATGGATCGGGGGATGATCTATTTCGGCTTGGTCGCATTGGGTGCGGTGCTTCTGGTCCTGGCCTTTCGCCATCGAGGAAGTGGTGCAAGGCTGGGCATGCTCAGCACGTTGATCACCTGTGCCATCGCCGTTGCGCTGACTTATATGATTCTGTTCAAACTGATGGACTGATCCAGGCGTGTGTCGATCCGGCTAGGCCCGAACATACTGTTTGGAAGGATCGGGATCCGGGCGATAGTCCCAAACCGTCCCATTGATGGCCATGGCCTTGTTGACCACTTCCTTCTGGGCCAGTCGTTGCCAGATATCTTTTTCAATGAAGTCCAGGTCAAAGGCGCCGCCGGTGATCAGGGTGTTCAGTTCTGCCTCAATATCGGAAACCGTCGCCTGACCTGATAAATTCTGCCATTCGCCTGGATCGTCCTTAAGGTTGAACAACTGGCACGGGGACCGGTGGATATAAATGTATTTCCACGGGCCTTTCCGGACCATGAAACAGGGCCGCATAATGCCCTCTCCATGATACTCCGAAATCACCGGTTGGACCGGCAGGGCGTCGCCTTTCAACGCGGGCAAAAGGGACCGCCCATCCAGGGTTTGCGCAGCGGTCTGGCCGACGATGTCCAGCAAGGTGGCGGGAATGTCCAAAAGCGATACGGGCGTATCGATGATTCCGGCAGGGGCATTGGGATAGTCGATGATCATTGGAATACGCGTGGACCAGTCATACAGGCTGCGTTTTTGAATCAGGCCCTTTTCGCCCAGCATTTCGCCATGGTCTGCGGTAAAGATCACCACCGTGTTTTCGCGCTGTCCAGTTTCTTCCAGGACCTCAAGAAGGGCACCTAATTTGTCGTCGACATAATGCGCCAGTGCGCAAAAGCCTCGGCGCATCGCGTTTAGATGTTTTGGGTCCTGAATGGTGTTCCTGTCCAGCCCGTACCAACGCAGAAACGCCCGATCCAATTCGGAATAGGTTTCTGCCATGTCTTCGGGATAGAAGGGCATCGGCATTTCGACGTCCTTATACATCTCCCAATACGCCTTTGGCACGATATAGGGCGGATGCGGGCTGGTGAAGGAAACGGCCAGCATGAAGGGTTTGTCCGGCGTATGGCGCAGATATTCCAGCGCCCGAAACTGAGTTTCTTCATCATATTGCAGTTCGGTCGACCAGCCGGGGCCAATGTTCTGAGCCTGATATTGTGTTTTCATCCAGCAAGGGATAGGACCAGATGAAATTGGATGGATATAAATCCGTATTCAGCCGACGCTGAAATCCATGCAACTGGTCAGCCCCGATGAAATGCATTTTGCCGCTGAGCACGACCTCATACCCCGCATTTGTCAGGTAATGGGCAAAGGTCGGGATGAAGCTGGGGAAGGGATCGCCATTGTCGTAGCTGCCGGTCTTTGAAATATGCAGCCCGGTCATCAGGGCCGACCTTGCGGGCGTGCAGATCGGGCTGGCGGTATAGGCATTGGTGAAATGTACACCGCGCTGCGCCAGTGCCTTTAGATTGGACATTTTCGCGCCCATGGTGGTGAACAGGTCCAGCATGAACGGCGTCATCTGATCTGCCATCACGAACAGAATATTGGGTCGGTCCTGCGATGGGGTGGTCATGGTCGGGTGTTCCTGTCGGTCATGATTTGCGGCGTATTCGCTAGTATTTGCATGAGATCGAGAACACGATATTAATAAATTCGCCATATATATAAATTAATTGGACATGACAGATGCGCCAGACATTCGCCCTGTTGATCCAGGATCGGTTCTCTCTGTTTGGTTATGGCGTTGCATGTGACCTCATTCGGATGGCGAATGAATATCCCGGTGCACCGGCTTTCAGGACGATAACCGCCGCGAAATCCCAAGACCCGGTGACCGCGTCCAGCGGCACACGGATCCTGCCGGATATCGGCTGGTCGGCGCTCGACCACGCGGATTGCATTTTCGTCTGTTCCTTCAAGAAAGCACAGGCCGGGCCGATAGACCCAACGCTGACAGCGTGCCTGCGTCGGAACCATCGTCATGGGGCACGTATCATCGGATTTGGCACGGGGGTCTGGTCCCTGGCTCAGGCTGGATTATTGAAGGGTCGAAAGGCCGTTGCCGATCCCAAAGAGATATCCGCGTTGCGTGAAGCCTTTCCGGAAACAGAGTTTTCCGTCAGCCCCTATGTCATCGACGGCGATATCGCGACGTGCATCGGCGGCGACAGCGTTACCGATCTGGTACTGGCACTGCTGACTCGCGATTTCGGTCAAATGCTGTCGGAGAATGTCCGCCGATACACCTTTCTGAAGCCAACACGGTCGATGGCATTGATGCGGTCCCTGGGCCTGTATGATCCCACCGTTGCGCTGGATACACGATTGGCGAAGGCCTTGGAGATTTTTGATCAGACGATCAGCGATCCAGTTCCGCTGACCACCGTCTGCCATCAGATCGGTGTGTCATTGCGATCCTTGACCCGGTTGACCACGGAAATTTTCCGATGTTCCCCAAAGACTTTGTACATGGCTGTCCGATTGAACCATGCGGAAATGTTGTTGCGGCAAACAGGGCTCAGCGTCACACAGATCGGCCTGATCTGCGGGTTTCAGCACAGTTCCCATTTCTCCACCGTGTTTAAGTCTCGCAACGGAATCAGCCCGGCACGGTTTCGCCAGGCCGTGCCGTGATGCGCTCGGCCTGGTCGCCCAGATCTGCAATCAGCTTTTCCACCGCCTGTGCGGCTGTCTCTACCTGTGCCGGGTCTTCCCCCCGCACGACCAGGGAGACCTGAAACGCCGTCTTGGTCCAGGCGGGGTAGGAACCGAAATCGACATCGGGATGAGCCTTGGCCAGCTTGCCCAGCCCTTCGGCAATGCGCCCTTCTGGCAGGCTGCAGCGCAGGGTGATCGATACCATGGGGCGGCCACCCTTCAGGGTCGGCAGGATTCCATCCAGCATCGCCTGCATGATTTTTGGCACGCCCGCCATGACATGGACATTGCCGATGCGAAATCCGGGTGCAGCGGAAATTGGATTGTCGATCAGGCTGGCCCCTTCGGGGATTCGGGCCATGCGCAACCGGGCCTCATTAATCTCTAACCCGGAATTGGCATAGTGCACTTCTAGGCGGCGTAGCGCCTCTGGGTCGATATCAATGGAAACCCCCATCGCTTCGGCCACGCAATCGGCGGTGATATCATCATGGGTTGGCCCAATTCCACCGGTCGTGAAGACATAGGTGAAATTGGTGCTCAACTCTCGCACAGTGCGAATGATGACTTCAGGGATATCGGGAATGACCCTCGCCTCCGTCAGGCGCACGCCGACATCGTTCAGTTTCTCTGCAATATGGGGCAGGTTCTTGTCATGGGTGCGGCCGGACAGGACTTCATTGCCAATGATCAGCAAGGCGGCGGTAATGGTTTCAGACGAGGCCATAATGATTTCCTAAGACTTAAGGTTTGTGATGTCGATTCTTGGGATATCACCCGCTGGGTCGAAACCAAAGATCTGACCATAGAAGGAGAGTTCCGCCTGTAAGGCTGCTTGAACCGCGTCGGCCCCTCGGAATCCATGACCTTCCCCTTCGAACAACAGGTAAGCAACCGGCAATCCCTTATCTTTCAAGACATCGACCATTGCTTCTGCCTGGTTCGGCGGTACGACCTTATCCTCTGTGCCTTGCAAGAACAGGATGGGGCAATCCAATCCCTCCGTATGTCGCAGGGGGGAGCGTGCGTGATAGACGTCTTTTGCCTCCGGCCAGGGGCCAATCAGGCTGTCCAGATAACGGCTTTCAAATTTATGGGTGTCGCGGGCCAGCGTCTCTAGATCCCCAATGCCGTAGGAGGATCGCCCGGCCTTAAACACTGACCGGAAGGCCAGCGCACTCAATGTCGTATAGCCTCCGGCGCTGCCGCCGACAATGATCAGACGGTCGGGGTCCACCAATCCTTGTGCCACTAGATACTTCGCGGCGTTGCAGCAGTCATCGACATCAACAATGCCCCACTGCCCCAACAGGCGGCGGCGATAGGCGCGGCCATAGCCGGTGCTGCCGCCATAATTGACATCCGCGACGGCAAAGCCGCGCGTGGTCCAGAATTGAACTTTAGCAGAATAGCCAGGGTCCGCCTGTCCGGTCGGCCCGCCATGTCCCATGACGATCAAGGGTGGGCGCTCCCCCTCCATCGGGCAATAATCCGCATTGGCCGGGGCATAGAAAAAGGCGTGGGCGGTTTTCCCATTTTCGGTGGGGAAGGAGATTGCCTTTGGCCTGGAAATGCTGGCATCGGGAATGTCTGTGCTGCTGGCGGCGCGCAGGATCACTTCAGGCTCCATTCCGCCGAAGGTCAATTGCACAATGGCGCTGGGCCCGTCTGGTCTTGCCCCACAGAAGACAGCCCGATTACCAGCGGCCAGAAGGCCATCATACCGACACCAGGGCAGGTCAATCGGTGTTGCCTTGCCAGAGTTCAAATCAAACAGTGCCAAGCGCCACTCGCCTTCTACGGCAAAGGTGACTACGGCAGTACTGGCATCCAGGAAGGCATAGGTCCGCATGCCAAATTGCCAATGGGGCAGGCCGAATTCTGCCTGGGCCTTATAATGGGCTGGCGGATCGCCGTCTCGATACAGATTCCAAAAGCCACTTTCGTCAGAAATGTAATACAGCTGCCCATCTGGCGCATATTCCGGTTGGAAGACACTGACCTCTGGCCCGCCTGCGACGGTGCGTATGTCGGGCGGGTGCCCATTGGCATCCAACTCTGCCTCTCGGCACAGACTTCCGTCCCAGGGCATGTTGGGATGGTACCATTCAATCCAGGCCAATCGACGCCCATCAGGTGATAAGCGGGGGGCTGCATAAAAATCAGCGCCTTCTGCCAGGGGCGTGACGCGACCATCAAACCCAATGGCGACAAACAGATTCACCGCTTCGCGGTCCGGCCTGGCCCGTTCGGCCACCGCGATCAGGCGGGACCGGGCAGGGTCGGGTAGGAAATCAGCATAGGTCGTGCCGTCCGCGACGGTCATTGGTTCCGGTGCTCCGTCCTGGACCACACGGTAAATCCGCTTGTCTGTGGCGTTCAGATACCATGCCGTATCTCCGGTGGCGGCAAAGGCTCGCCCGCCATATTCATGGACAGCACTGCGCACGGTATGATCCGGGGCACTAATATCTTGTGCGCCGGACCTGGCGGTGTGGCGCACCAGCACGGTGCGGCCCTTCTCCCAGGGTCGCAATTCCGTCCAATAGACCGCCTCTTGGGTCATCGCGACAAAGCCCAGGCCAACAGTGCCCCGTGTGATCGACTCCTCCGTCACCGGCGAAATCCAGGATCCACACGGTGCTGGTGTTGGGCGTGATGAGGCATTGGCGTTTTTGGACATGCATCCCCCTGATAACAGAAAAATTTGTGTTCTAGAGCCTAGTCGGCAAAACCCGTTTGACAAGCACAGGTCCGGTCCATATGTTCCGCCGGTCTTTCGCCGGGGCCTTTTGGGATGTTCCCTAGGGCTACCGCAAATAACGGAGAAGCGCCATGCGCATCGCAAGCTCGCTGAAAACGCTGAAAAAGCGTGAAAAAGATTGCCGCATCATCCGCCGTAAAGGCCGGGTGTTTGTGATCAACAAAAAGAACCCACGCTTTAAGGCGAAACAGGCTTAAGTCTGACGCTTTAGGCCCGCATTGGTGCTTTAGTGCCTGCGGTTGGAGTTTTCGAAACCGCGTCCGATTAGGGCGCGGTTTTCGCTTGCCTGAATGGCGGTGAGTCTGTGCTGGCTTGGGTGGGTTATTCTGCGGCTTCTGCGCGGATTGAATTGCGCCTGTCGCGCGCAAATTGCGCGATGGCACCAATCAGGCCGGTCAGGGACTTTTGCAGCGATTGATAACCACGACCCTGCTGCAAGGTTACTTCATCCATATACAGCGCGCGGTTGATTTCGATCTGCAGGCTGTGGCGTCCCTGTTCCGGCGCGGCATAGGCACGCACCAGTTCCGCCCCGCGATAAGGATCGTTCAGCCGCACGGCATAGCCCTGATTTTGCAGATAATCGCGGACGAAGCTGGTAAAGGCCGGGTCGCAACTGGCCCCATCCCGGTCGCCCAGTACGAAATCTGCACGTCCCCCGATGCGACCACCGCCCGCCATGAAGGGGCTGCTGGTCGAGGGCATGGAATGGCAGTTCAGGTGATAGACACAGCCATGGGCGGCATACAGGCGGCGAATTTCCGTCTCCAGCGTGTCATGATAGGGCTGCCAATAACGTTCAATCCGGCGACGCACCGCTTCAACGGGCAATCTGCCGGCATAAAGGGGGCGATTGGGGGGATAGGTTCTCCAGACCAGGCCATGGCCTAAGCGGGATTTCTCTGTCGGGCGCAGCGGTTCAGGCCATGTGCCCATCAGCAGGCCCGGATCTATATCGGTTACAGCGCGATTGGGATCAATATAGCTGCGGGGGAAGCGCGCGCATAACAGCGTCGCTCCCCATTGCGGAGCTGCTCCAAACAGGTCGTCGACAAAACTGTCCTCTACCCGGCGCAGGTCCGATTGGGGCACAAGACATTGGAAGTCGTCGGGATAGTCATGACCAGAATGCGGTGAATCCAGGACAAGGGGCGTGTCTTCCGCTTCCGGAAGCGTTAGGTCATAAACGCCTGGTACTTGATACAGCATATTATCCGGGGATCCCGTCTGGTCTAGATATGATCATGATACTATACACGAGATAGCAATCATCGCTGTAAAATCAAAGCACCATGACGCCGCATCTGAAAGTTTTTGGTCGCGGAAAATTAGACCGTCCGCAATGGACAGGACGCCGTGGCGATGTTTATAGTCCCGCACGTAATTCGAAACCCGTTAGAGAGGAAGTCCCATGGCAGGAAAAATTGACGCGCGTATCGAGGAACTTGGCATCGAATTGCCTCAGGTTCCGCCTCCTGCTGGCGCCTATGTTGGTGTGGTAAAAACGGGAAACCTTCTCTTCGTAGCAGGGCAAGTCCCGTTCTGGAATGGTGAAAAGCGCCATATCGGAAAAGTTGGCGCTGAGCTGACGGTGGAACAGGGGCAGGCAGCGGCGGGTGTTTGTGCCCTGAACATCCTGGCCCAGGCTAAGGCTGCGTTGGATGGCGATCTGGATCGCATCACGCGCATTGTGAAATTGGGTGGCTTCGTGAATTGCCCGACAGATTTTGAACAGCATCCGGCTGTTATCAATAGCGCGTCCAATCTGATTGGCGAGATTTTTGGGGAAGAGATCGGCGCTCATGCCCGTTTTGCCATGGGGGCGGGGTCACTGCCATTCAATGTCGCGGTGGAAATTGATGCTGTGATTGAGTTCAAATAATGGCTCTTCGGCCACCGGCATTGCGCCGAAGCTGGATGTTTACCGGCGGTGCAGATCGCGAAAAGCAAATCGCGGCGGGTCAATCGGGCGCGGATGTGATCATCCTGGAATTGGAGGATTTCACCCGCCCTGCCCATCGCCCTGCGGCGCGTGCCCTGGCGGCTGAGTTGTTTGCTGCTTGGCGCAAGGCTGGCGCGGTGGCGGCAGTGCGCGTCAATCCATTGTCCGGTGATGGCATGGACGATCTGACTGCGATCCTGCCCGCCCCGGTGCATCTGACCGAAGCGACGCTGGAATT
>JARGPE010000016.1:9948-29791 GCA_029212835.1 Alphaproteobacteria bacterium
CCTGCCCGCCGGGCCAGATGTCGTGATGCTGCCCAAGGTGGATGGGCCGACCCGCATTCAGGATCTGGCCAAGGTGATGGATCAAATCGCCGGGGATAAAGCCAAGCAGATGGAAATAGTTCCTAATGTCGAATTGGCGCGCGGCTTGATGCAAACTTATGACATCGCTCGGGCTGATCCCAGGGTAACGGCGTGTCTCGTTGCCTCCGAAGATATGGCGGCTGATTTGGGTGCAGAGCGCGGGCGCGATGGGCAAGAGTTATTGTATGTGCGCCAACGCTTTCATCTGGAATGCCGCGCGGCGGGCGTGGTGTCGATTGATTGCCCCTATACCTATACCGATATCGAGGGGCTGGAGGCTGAAACCCGCCATGCCAAGCGTCTGGGCTATACTGCCAAGAGTTTGGTCCGCCCGGATCATGCCCCGGTGATTAATGCGATTTTCACGCCCAGCGTGGAGGCCGTCACCCAGGCACAGCGCATCGTTGATGCCTTCAATTCGGCTGAGTCTGCACATGTAGAATTGGATGGTGTGATGCTGGAACTTCCCATGATCAGCAACGCCCAGCGCCTCCTGGCCCGTGCAAAGGCCTATCAGGACTGGCAGGGCTAAATCCCAAAAAGACCCCCGGACTGGGGGAAGTCCGGGGGTCTAGTCTGGGGTACTCACAGGGATACTTTCTGGGTCAGGCATTTCTGTTTCATGAATGATCAGGCACTTGCCTTCTGGGGCGAGACCATCTTTTTGCGTCCCCAATCCAACAAACGAGCCAGACGACGCTGGGTCTGATTGATCGACTGCCAGGACCGGTACGCCTTAGCTTCATTGACCATCTGGCGATGAGATGAATAGAAGGTATGGGTCATCAGATCATAAGGCATGTAGTACATAGAAACTCTCCTTTATCTCGGTTTTCCGGGGCGTTTCAGCGCCTCAACTGATCCTAAGATGGGGCAAATCTTTGCGCTTCACAAACGAGTAAATTTTGACTTATAATTAAGAAATTCTATTCTATAAGTGAATGCTCGATGCGCTCTCTTCCTCCTTTATCGTCGCTCCGTGCTTTTGAGGCAGCGGCTCGTCATCTGAGTTTCAAACTGGCGGCAGAGGAATTGCGCGTGACCCCAGCAGCGGTCAGTCAGCAGATCAAGACATTAGAAGATCATTGTGGTCTCATCCTGTTTCGCCGCCTGACGAGAGCCCTGGCCCTGACCGAAGCAGGGCGTGCCGCCGCTCCGGCCTTAACAGATGCGTTTGATCAGTTGGAGGCCGCCTATGGCCTGATGCGTAGTGGCGGGCGGGACGGTCCCTTGACGGTTTCATTACCCCCTTCTCTGGCGGGAAAGTGGTTGGTGCCGCGTCTGGGCCGGTTTCATGCCGCCCATCCCGATATCGAATTGCGCATCGATGCCAATACCAAACTGGTGCAGTTTGATAAGGAAGAAATCGATTTGGCCATTCGGTTTGGACTGGGCGCTTATTCCGGCCTGACTTGTGAGCGTCTGTTTGCCACACCAACGGTCCCGGTCTGCAGTCCTAGTCTGCTGAATGGTCCAAAACCGTTGATAAAACCGGAGGATTTAAAGAACCACACTCTGATCCATATTCAAGATACCGGGGCTGCCGCGATGGAGGATACTTGGTCGCTGTGGCTGCGGGCAGCCGGGATCAAAGGAGTCGATGCCAATCGCGGACCGCGGTTTAATGATTATGTTCTGGCAATTGACTTTGCGGCATCTGGTCAAGGGATCGCCCTGGTCGGGCATGTCTTTGTGGAGGCGGAACTGGCCAGTGGCAAACTGGTACAACCCTTTGCCAACACCCTGCAACTAAATGAGCGTTTGGGCTATCACCTAGTCTATCCGCCCCATCACGCCGCCGATCCCAGACTACAAACCTTCCGCACCTGGTTGTTTGAGGAACGCGATGAGGCGCTGAAGCAATCAATGTTGGTGGCTTAGCGCGGCATGCGCTCTGTCAGGTGAAAGGAGAGTCTGGTTCGACCCTATCAGATGTCCCCCCCCCCGCGCGCATTTTCAACGGGCGGTTTCTGTATACCAGTCATCGAATTCTGCCGCCTCTCATCGGGGTAGGAAATGCGTTGCGTGATCCAGAAGAACCTAGAGATGTTTAGAATGCAGGCCAGGAACATTGAAAGCCCGATCCCCGCGAACAAACCGGCGGAGGAGAGGTTGAGTTCAAAGGCCAGAAACCAGGAAACCGGAATTCCAACCACCCAAAAAGCAATCACCATGTTCCAGAATGGCGCCCATATATCGCCAAGCCCGCGCAGCGCCATCTTTAGAATGACCTGTGTGGATTCGAAAATCAAATAGCAGGACGCGATTTGCATACCCCTTTCGACGACGGCCTGAACTGCCGGTTCGTTGGTGTATATCCCGGCAATGGATGCGGCCTGGAACAGCAGAACTGCGGAAACTGCTAGCATTGCACATCCGCCCAGCCCGCAGGCACTGATGGTATCTCGCCGCACGCGGATCATGTTTGCCGCCCCCAGAGCCCGGCCTGACTGAACGCCTGCGGCAAGTCCGGTGCCAATGGTAATCATATAGATTAAATTCAGTGTGTTCATCCCAGCCTGGAATCCCGCCACCTCCACGCTGCCTAGGGAGGCGGCTAAAAGCGCCATGACAAAATAGGTCGCACTCTCTGCCCCGAAGGATGCAGCTAACGGCAGGCCCAACCGCAAAAGCTTGCCTAGGACGGTAATGTCGATGCGGCAGCGTTTCAGGCCATAGGACTCCGCGTCTGGATCGCGCAGCACGACGGCCAGCAGGAAGGTTGCGCCCAGGCACCGTGCAACGGAGGTCGTTGCTGCAATCGTTTCCGCAGAAGGGTTCTGTAGGACCGCCTCCACATAAAGGTTCAAGCCTATATTCGATACCAATGCGATCGCCATTGCCAGAAACTCTGGCCAGGGACGCCGGCGCGCACCCAGATATTGGGCACAATGCACCTGAATCAGGAAGAACGGCATGCAGAAGGAGTAAGACAGAAAGACACGCCCGGCCCCGGCGGAAAGATCCCCGTTATAACCCAGCGTCTCAAATCCGCTACCGCCGAAGAGTGCCAGAATAAGGGTGGCAAGACCGGCGCACAGCGCCAGCACGAAGCCCGCGCGAAAGACCTCCCCAGAAATTGTGCGTGTTGCCTTCCCCTCTGCCTGAGAAAACAGAATGGACGCGCCCGACAACAGGCCCGTGGCAATCACATAGCACAGCGCCCAGGGTGCCCATCCCAGGCCAAGATATCCCATTTCTACACTGCTTGCGCCACCAACCACGGCGAAATCGTGAGTTGGGATTAGCAGTTCCAGCACTCTGGAGAGGATCATGGGAAGAGCCAGCGAGGCCGTCTCAGGCAATCTCTTTTTGAACAAGGACATCAATATCTTTCAGCGTGATCCTAGGGGAGGGAGCGGCCTGACTTTGAGCGGAAGCGGCCTCGCTTGACCAACCATCATTTCAAACCCACAATGATAGAAATTCTATTGCCCCGGATGATTCCGATTGAAGCTGCCGAATCTGAATTCCCTTCGTATATTTGAGGCGGTTGCGCGGCACGGCACGTTGCAACATGCGGCGGACGAGTTGTGCCTTACCCATGGGGCGGTCTCGCAAAGAATCCGAAACCTCGAAAACGAGTTGCAGATCATGCTGTTTACGCGAAACCCGCGCGGTGTTTCGCTGACTCACCAGGGAAAAGTGTATGCAGGATCGGTGCAAAGCGCCCTGGCAATGCTGGAGCAGGCGACTGAAGCCCTCCGGCCTTCTGAGCAGCATTTAACCATCCACGTATCGCCTTCTTTGGCATCAAAATGGCTGGTGCCGCGTCTTACGGGTTTTATGCGGGGTAATCCGGATATCTCGGTCACAACAAAAGCTGAGGAGGAGTCGGTTGGGCTGCCCCTGCCGCGAAACACGGTTGCAATCCGGCATGTGAGCGACCCGACGGCTTCCTGTACGGCTGCATCCGAGAGGATCGCAGATATTCGGCTTATGGCTTTGGGAAATCTAGCCCTTGCCCCCGACCCGTCGAGGCGCGTTACCTTAGAGGCGCTTTTAGCGATGCCATTGTTGCAGGACGCTCACCGGCGTTGGGACAAACTGTTAGCCGACAATAATATCCAACAGCACGGCAGGATTCAGACTTTCAATCGAACGGCGCTGGCCTTGGACGCCGCGGTCAACGGACAAGGGATAGCGATTGCTCCCTCTTTGATGGCACAAGCAGATCTATGCGCCGGTCGTCTTGTTGTTTTGTGGCATGCTCCCTGCTCTTCAGGGGAAGCTTTTCACTTGATTCGACCGAAGGAATGCCCACCCGCTGGCCCTGTCGCGCGATTTTCTGCCTGGCTAAGGGCCGAACTGAAAGAACGGGATGAACCAGAAGAACGCGATGAAGCGCTGAAGCAATCGGCATTGCTGGCGTGATTTTAGAAAGAAACGGAGGTTCCTGATCAGGAACCTCCGTTTGATTTCGCGTATTGCACGCTCATTTAGTCTGGAACCAAGTCCCACCGGCCGTTGTGAGAGGGCTCCGTCCACCCCAGGGTTTTGGGGCGGATGTTTCACCGGCGAGTTTCTCGCCCGCGTGTGAAAAGTGTCCTCCCAAAGACTAAATCGAGTCAAGAGGGCCGTCTCGCGCTGCGAATTCGCAATGCGTTATTGGGTTAATGTATTCGCTGCATTCAGTAATTCGGCCAGAACAGGGCCCGTATCGTTGCGGCGCGAAGACCATAGGCCCCGTTCCTGTGCCTCTGTCAGGCGGGCAGCAATGTCGTGCAGGGCATCAGGATTGCTTTGCTGCAGGAAGTCCCGCACAGCGGGATCCATCAGATAGGCCTCGAATACGGCATCGAAATGATGATCGGAAACGGCACGGGCCGTGGCCGCAAAGGCGAAGAGATAGTCGACGGTCGCGCTCATCTCAAACGCGCCCTTATAGCCATGGCGCATGACGCCTGCGATCCATTTCGGATTGACGACACGGGCGCGCACAACGCGGCCAATCTCGTCTTCCAGCTTGCGCACCTTTGGAGATTCCGGGCGACTGTGATCATTGTGATAGACAGGGATCGTTTGTCCCGTCAGGGCGCGGGTTGTGACCGCCATGCCGCCTTCGAATTGATAGTAATCATCTGAATCCAGCAGGTCATGTTCGCGGTTATCCTGATTGTGCAGGATCGCCTGAACCTTGCTCAGTCGACGCTCCAGCCCGGCACGATCCGCTTCCCCCTCACGTCCCGCGCCATAGGCATAGCCGCCCCAGGCCAGATAGGCCTCTGCCAGGTCAGCATCGGTGGACCAGCCCTTCTCATCAATAAGAGCCTGCAAACCTGCGCCATAGGCCCCAGGCTTGGAGCCAAAAATGCGCGCGCCCGCCCGGTTTTGGGCGATTGACATGTCCATACCGTCTGCAGCTAAAGCCTCTGCCTCTGAGCGGACATTGGCGGCCAGGGGATTGATCTCTGGTGGCTCATCCAGCGCCGCAACAGCACGGGCGGCGGAATCCACAAGATCAATCAGATTGGGGAAGGCGTCCCGGAAGAATCCTGAAATGCGCAGGGTTACATCGACCCGCGGTCGGTCTAGCATATCAGCAGGCAGGATCTCAAAGCCGGTAACCCGGCGCGAGGCGCTGTCCCATTGAGGCCGTACCCCCATCAACGCCAGAGCCTGGGCGATATCATCGCCGCCGGTGCGCATATTGGCGGTGCCCCAGCAACTCAGTGCCAATCGTGTGGGGTAATCCCCATGTTCCTGAGCATAGGTCTCCACTAACAATTGCGCTGATTTCCAGCCCAGTGTCCAGGCCGCCGGGGTGGGCACCGTGCGGGTATCGACCGAATAAAAATTACGACCCGTGGGCAGGACATCGGGTCGCCCCCGCGTTGGTGCCCCAGAGGGGCCGGGATTAAGGAATCTGCCGTCCAAGGCTGTCAGCACGCCTGCGATTTCCGCAGGGCCGCATTGCTCTACCATCTCTCGTAAAGGTCCATTGATCCAGTTCAGCACGACGGCACTGTAAGGGCCAGGGGCCTCTGCCTGTCCCAGCACCATATGGCGGCTCAGGGTCTCCAGACGTTCCACAGTGTCACCGTTGCTGCGCCAGGGGGCGGTATCAATCGTTTGCAAGGCAGCAGGCTTTGGCCCAGTCCAGGCATCGCCCATTGGGCAATCCAGCGGATCGAAATTGCCATCGAATTCAAAATCTTTCGCCAAGGCCCGGATCAGGGAGGCATCCCCTTCCTTCGCAGCGCCGCGCTGCACGCGGGCCAGTGCGACCAGCAGGTCCGTCAGTTGATCCCCTTGGGGCGCACGCCCAAAGATGTGCAGCCCGTCGCGGATCTGCATTTCCTTTAATTCGCACAGGTAGTTATCCAGCTTGGCCAGGGCCTGTTCCTCATCCTCATCGGGCTGTATGCCGCAATCCTGTGACAGGCCAATGCGATGGGTCAGGTCCAGGATATCGCGCTTCAGAACCTTAATGCGCCTGGGATCAACGCCTGCCGCCTCAAAATACTCATCAACCAACAGTTCCAGGTCTTTCAACGGGCCATAGCTCTCCGCGCGGGTCAGGGGCGGCGTTAGATGATCAATGATGACGGCCTGGGCGCGACGTTTGGCCTGGGTTCCCTCGCCCGGGTCATTGACGATGAAGGGATACAGATGGGGCATCGGTCCTAGGATCGCCTCCGGGAAACAGTTTTCCGACAGCGCGACGGCCTTGCCCGGCAGCCATTCTAAGTTTCCGTGTTTCCCCATATGCAGTGCGGCAAGGGCGCGGAAATCTTCGCGAATCCAGGCATAAAAGGCCAGATAGCCGTGGGGCGGCACCAAGTCCGGGCTGTGATAGCTGGATTTGGGATCGATATTATACCCCCGCGCAGGCTGTAGCCCGATGGCGATATGGCCCAGGCGGAAGATTGGCAGGGCAAAGAATCCACAATCGGTTTCGCCTGGGTGAAAGAATGGGTCTGTCTCCGGCGCGCCCCAGCGGTCGGTGACTGCCTGTTGTATGGCATAAGGCAGGCTGCTGAAAAAATGATGATAATCCGGCAGCGCTAAGCGTTCGCGGATTTCCCGGCCCTTGATCGCTGCATTAGTTGGTCCAGCCTTCAAATGATTGATCAGGGCATCGCTGGTATCGAAATCACCTTCGACATGATACCCAGCCTCCCGTAACCCCTGCAACAGGGCCAGTGTGCCTGCGGGCGTGTCCAGGCCGACACCATTACCCAGTCTGGCATCCTTGTTCGGGTAATTGGCAAAAATGATTGCGACGCGCCGGTCGGCGGCAGGGGTTTGACGCAGGCGTAACCATTGCGCGGCTAGGTCGGCGACGAATTGGCATCGATCGGGGACAGGGTCATAGGTGACGATATCCGCCTGGGTCAGGGGATCGCGCTGGGCGCTGCCCTTAAAACTGACTGCGCGGGTTAACAGGCGGCCATCGACTTCCGGCAAGGCGACATTCATCGCGATATCGCGGGCGGCAAGACCGCGCGTGCCGTCCCGCCAGGTGGTCTCGTTGCCACCGGAAAAGACCACTTGCAGCACGGGGCAATCCTGATCGTCAAATGGTGTCTCGCTGCGCGCCGCTCCGGGCACAGAGAGCGCAAAGCCGGTGCCATTCAAAACGATTTCAACATTTCCCCTCGCCATCAGATCGCGGACCGTATCTGCTGAAAGCGGGTCTTTCAGACTGGCAGCATAGATGGGCAGCGGATTAACCCCTGCCGACTGTAGCGCTTCAATCAAGGCATCGATTACCCGCAGATTGGCGGCTTGATACAGGGCGCGATAAAAGACAATGGCGGCCGTTGGCTTGCTGGAATCATGGGCCAGGTCATCCAGATCCGGCAAGGTCTTGCCCGGCCAGTACAGGCCCGCCCGCAATAGGGGCGCGGGCTCTTGCCAATCCGCCGCATGGTCCAGCAGGGTCGCGGCATAGGCCAGGGCGTGTTCGGCATTATCAATCCCGCCCTGAACGCAGAATTGCCACAGCCGGTGCAATGTCTCCGCCGGCAGGGTCGACAATCCGTGCAGCTCTGTATCGGGTTGATCATCACCGGGCAGCCAGGCCAGGGGTATGCCCTTATCGCGGCACAGGGCGGTAACCTCGTCCACGCCATAGGACCAGTACCCCCGCCCGCCCAGCAGGCGTCCGATGACCAGTTTTGCCCCGCCAATCACCTGTTCCAAATACAGATCGACGGAATAGTTATGTCCCAGATGCAGAAGATTTGCACACCGCAGGCTTGGGGCAGAGGGGTCCTTATCCTTGCGCCGAGCCTGGGCAGCAGCAAAGCAGGCGATTTCCGTGTCAGCAGCACTGAGGATAACGATATCAGCAGGGTCTTGATTCAGGTCGACGGCTTCAGACCCGTCGTCAATTCCCCCCGGTGTGGCTGCCAATAAATGCATAAAACCTCAATCCTGTATCGCCATTATCTCGCGTGAGACTTGTGTTGATCCTGTCCCCTTGTGGACCAAGGTTCTGGGCAGCCGTCAAGCATGATGACGGCACAGTGAACAGAAAACGCGCCATGGTTTGGATGTAAGCCTGTGACGGGTGGTTTGCACAGAAAATGATTGAAAGCCTGCTGGGAGTCCAAATATCAGTCCCAGAACTTTCCCATAGTCGTAAAAGGACCCCAAAATGCGTGTGTTCAGCCTACCGAAAGCCCGCCATATCGCCTGGGCCATTATGATGGTGATGATCAGCCTCCCCGGTTCTGCAGGGGCTGCGACAGGTTTTGCCTTATCGAATGGCACAGTGATCTCAGGCAATATGCTGTTGGCGATGGGGGGAGAGGCCGCGCAGGCAGATGGACAGGCAGTTGATGATGCCGTTGATCAGGATCTGGTAGCGAAAGATCCGGTCTCTTATCTCACTGCCCTGGATACGATACGGGCCTATTTCTTGGCGGGGCAGTCAGCTTATCAGCACAACGATCTAGATGCGGCAGGTGAGATGTTCGTGGCACCGATGACAGAAGTTTATGTCAACCTGGAACCTGCTTTGCTGGCTCAAGGGGTCCCGACTTTTGGGAATGCGATGATTGACGCCTCTGACAACGCCTATTTGCCAGAATCACGGGCGGAGACGGAGGCTGCGATTACCTCTGTCTTTGACGCATTGACCGTTGCGGAAAAATCCCTCCCAAAAGGGGGCCGTAGTAAGGAATCGATCCAGGTTGAAGTTCTGGCTGACCTTTTGACCCGGGCCGCAACCCAGTATAATGCCGCTTTCGAGGAGGGGAGTTCCAGTCGCACCTGGCTGAACGGTTATGGCTTTTACAAGGCCGCGCAACATCGCGCATCAATCGCTCTGCCCCTGATTTCTCAGCAGAAAGGCGATGCCCATACCGCGTTGCTAAAGGCGATGGAGCTTTTGAACCAAGCCTATAAAAGCCCAACCTTGCCCGCGATCGCGCCGATCAAACAAGAGGATGTGATCAACGCGGCGAAACACGCATCCAAATTAGCGTCTGAATTATAAGAGCCGTTACTCGCCGTCGGTTTCAGCTGGAATTGCCATGCCGACAAGATGATAGCCACTGTCGACATAATGCACTTCGCCGGTCACCCCTGCCGAGAGATCGGAAATCAGATAAAGGCCGGAATTGCCGACTTCTTCTAATTCGATATTTCGGCGCAGCGGGGAGGATTTACCCTGCCAGTTATAGGTGAAGCGAGCACCCGCAATGGCAGAGCCTGCCAAGGTGCGCATCGGGCCAGCCGATAGGGCATTCACCCGCACACCATTCTGTCCCAAATCCACCGCAAGATATTTGACAGAGGCTTCCAGGGCAGCCTTGGCCACGCCCATCACGTTATAGGATGGCATGACGCGCTGTGCCCCTTCATAGGTCAGCGTCAGCAGGCTGCCATCGGGGCGCAGCATCGGTTCGGCATATTTCGCGACCGAGGTGAAGGAGAAGCAGGAAATGTCCAGGGTATGGCGGAAATTGTTTCGCGTCGTGTCGACATAGCGACCTTTAAGCTCTTCCTTATCCGAATAGGCGATGGCGTGGACGACGAAATCAAAGCTGTCCCAAACCTTGCCCAATTCAGAGAAAGTTTCCTTGATGCTCTCATCGGTCGCGACATTGCACGGCAAACAGGCTGCTGCGTTTACGCTTTCTGCAATGGGTCGAACCCGCTTTTCGAAAGCCTCACCCTGAAAAGTGAAGGCCAGTTCAGCCCCATGATCATGGGCGGCCTTTGCGATCCCCCAGGCAATCGAATGATGGTTAGCAACCCCCATAATCAGGCCGCGTTTTCCGGCCATAAGTTTTTTTGCGCTCATCGACCGATTCAATCCGTTACTTTTCGGAGGGCGAGCGTGGCATTGGTGCCGCCGAAACCAAAGCTATTTGAAATCACCAGGTTCAGATCGATATCGTCAATCCGCTCCCGAGCGATGGGCAGGCCAACGGCTTCCTCATCAAGTTCATCAATATTGATCGAGGGGGCGACGAAGCGGTGATTCATCATCAACAGCGAATAAATCGCCTCCTGAACCCCAGTCGCGCCCAAAGAATGTCCGGTCATCGATTTGGTTGACGAGATGATCGGCACATTGTCGCCAAACACTTGCTTGATCGCCTGCAATTCGCGGGTGTCGCCAACCGGCGTCGAGGTGCCATGGGTGTTGATATAGCCAACCGGTTCGTTCAATCCTTGTAACGCCAGCTTCATACAGCGCACCGCGCCCTCGCCGGACGGCTGGACCATGTCGAACCCGTCGGAATTGGCGCCATAGCCGACCACTTCGCCATAAATTTTGGCGCCCCGCGCCCGGGCATGTTCCAATTCCTCCAGCACGACAACGCCGCCGCCGCCAGAAATCACAAACCCGTCGCGATTCTTGTCATAGGCCCGGCTGGCTTTGGTCGGGGTGTCGTTATAACCGCTGCTCAGCGCCGGCATGGCGTCGAAGACCACGGTCATTGTCCAATCCAACTCCTCGCCACCACCAGCAAAGACGATGTCTTGTTTGCCCCATTGAATCAATTCCGCGCCATTGCCGATGCAATGGGCGCTGGTCGAACAGGCGGAGCTGATCGAATAATTATAGCCCCTAATCTTGAACGGCGTCGCCAGGGTGGCGGAATTGGTCGATGACATGATGCGCGGCACCATGAAAGGACCGACCCGCTTGGCGGATTTTTCGCGCGCCGTATCCCAGGCCCACAGCATATTCTTGGTCGATGGACCGCCCGACCCCATGATCAGGCCGGTGCGTTCATTGGAAACCTCGTCGTCGGTCAGACCGGCATCTTCAATCGCCTGTTGCATGGCGATATAGTTGAAGGCCGCGCCGTCGCCCATGAAGCGCAACAGCTTCTTATCGATATGTTCGGAGACATCGATATCCGGCTTGCCATGTACATGACTGCGAAAACCGCGTTCCGCGTAATCGTCACTGTGGCTGATCCCACTGCGTCCATTGCGCAAAGAGTCGAGGACTTCCGTTTGAGAATTTCCGATACAGGACACAATGCCCATTCCGGTGATTACTACCCGCCGCGTATTCATTTGCGTCGCAGCTCCATTCGTTAAGTGAAACGATTATGACTTTTGATCAGCCAGCTCATCTTCCCATATGGGGCGAACTGACCGGAAATTAAGACCAAATCAGTGATTAAGAGCCATCAGTCTTGAACAGACCGACTTTCATATCCCGCACTTCCGCAGCGGGTCGACCATCAACCTTCATAATTCCGTCGGCAATACCCATCACCAGTTTGCGCATGATGACACGTTTCAGATTAATCTCATAGGTGACCTTCTTCGCGGTCGGCAGAACCTGATCGAACAGTTTCACTTCGCCCACGCCCAGCGCGCGTCCCTTGCCCGGTGCGCCCAGCCATCCCAAAAAGAAGCCGACCAATTGCCACATTGCATCCAGTCCCAGGCAGCCCGGCATTACGGGATCTCCCTGAAAATGGCATTCGAAGAACCAACGGTCCGGATTGATGTCAAATTCCGCCAGAATATGTCCTTTGCCCATTTCGCCACCATCTTCGGTGATGCTGATGATTCGATCCATCATCAGCATCGGAGGCAGCGGCAATTGCGCATTTCCTGGTCCAAAGAGTTTGCCCTTCGCGCATTCAATCAATTCCTCATACGAGAAACTGTTCTGGCGCGCCGTTGCGACTGCTTGATTACCCGTCAAGAGCTCATCCTCATAAGAACATCCCTAAAATCGAGGCACTCACTCCCAACATTTCGGAGCGTATGCCCATCCCTGCCGTATTCATACCCAAGTTGCCCGTGTAATACAATGGATAGCGGGTTAGGCTCAAGTCCTGTCAAAACCTACTTTTCCCCATCGCATCCTCTGCCTTGTTCGGTGATTCGAAAACACACTGCGCGTGTGCCTAAGTCCCAGAAAAAGTATTAAGCGAAAAGGCCAAGTTCTCTCAGGAAAACGGGGGTGCGATAAAATCAGCCTTGACGTTCACGCAATGAACGAGGTACGTGTTCGTGGCGTGAACAAGCTTTGGATAGGCACGAGATGAGCGATAAAAAGCCAATCGACATAGACACCGTGGACGCTGATATGGCGATTACATTGGGTTTATTGACGGCTGTTGAACGCGAAGGTCAGGTCACACAAAGGACTTTGGCAGGGGAATTGGGCATCGCTCTCGGTCTTGCAAATTCCTACCTGAAACGCGCCGCTCATAAGGGGTGGATCAAGGTTCAGCAAGTTCCCCCCAATCGTTATGCTTACTATGTGACGCCTCAGGGATTTCATGAAAAGGCACGGTTGACGGCGGAATATCTCAGTAGCTCTTTAACTTTTTTTCGTCGTGCTAAAGAGCAAATCAACGATGTTCTGATGGGGTTTGCTCATCGAGATCAGCGCGCCGTGGTGTTGATCGGTGTCAGTGAATTGGCAGAAATAGCCGCGTTGTGTCAGTTGCAAATTGATGTGACCTTGATTGGCATTGTTGATCCTGACAGCAGTAAAGACAGCTTTGCGGGCCTGCCCGTCGCCCGGCGGATTGAAGATTTGCCCGCCGGGGAGGTCTATTTGATCACCGATGTGAAAAAATCACAGGCAACTTATGATGCCATGGTTGCACGCTATGGGACGGCTCGCGTTAAGGCCCCCAGAATACTGCACATTCGCAAGAGCCAACCCGTTACAGGGTCGGAGTCGCCGTTATGAAACAATGGTTCGTGATCTATTCCAAATCATCGCAAGAACGTATTGCAGAGGGTAATCTACAAGCACAGGGCTTCGAAACCTATCTGCCGCGCCTCGCCTTGCGGAAAACCCATGCCCGACGCAGCGTGATGGTTACCGTTCCAATGTTTCCCCGCTATTTCTTCGTGCGGGCGGATCTGGATGCCAGCCGATGGCGATCCATCTATGGCACTTTTGGGGTCGCTAAAGTCGTGTCCTTCGGGGAGCGCCCTGCTGCAGTGCCCGATGCCGTGATTGATGAATTGCGGTTGAGGGAAGATGACGATGGAATCGTGCGTCTATCCGCGGCAGACACCTTCAAAACAGGTGATAAGGTCGCCATCACTGATGGGCCATTGTCAGATGTGACGGCCATGGTTACTGCGAAGTCTGACAGGGATCGCGTCTTCGTGCTGATGTCCCTGTTAGGTCGACAGGTTAAGGTTCGGGTGGGCAATGACCGCTTGCGACGCGCCTCCTAGGTTCGTTTGCATTCATCTGGCGTTGAAATTCCCTTGCGTCCCAGCGGCTCCCCGCCGTAAATCGACCCCATGATGTTCTATGTTGTCTTTTCCGGGATCATTTTCGCGCTCAGTATTTTACTGACAGGCATCGTGCTGCGTTGGCTGCGGCATCGTGCCATTCTGGATGCCCCCAATGCCCGATCCAACCACGACACACCAACGCCACGGGGTGGGGGAATTGCGGTGGCCACCACGATTGGCGTGGCTTGGATTGGTTTGGTCTGGATCGGGTTGGCGCTTGCACGCCCTGATCTGACACTAGGTCTGACTCCCGCAATGATGCTTTGTGCCTTGGGCCTGTGTCTTTTGTCTGGGCTTGAGGACCTCAAACCCTTAGGGGCCGGGCGGCGACTGCCCGCACATTTGATGGCATGTGCAATCGGGGTCTGGGCACTGCCCGGCACGGGTCTTGTTTTTCAAGGGTTTCTGCCTGTCTGGGCGGATGCGATTATAGTCGTGTTGTTATGGGCGGGATTCCTGAATTTCTATAATTTCATGGATGGAATTGATGGGATCACCGGCGTGGAAACGGTTGGGATTGCAGGTGGTTTGGTTGCCCTGGCCCTTGTGCAGTCGCTAGCACCTTTGCCCCTAGCGGCCCCTCTGGCCGTGGCCGCTGCGGCGGCAGGGTTTTTGGTTTGGAATTGGCCTCCTGCAAAGTTGTTAATGGGCGATGTTGGTAGTGTTCCTTTGGGCTATTGACTCGGATGGCTGCTGTTGGTCCGCAGAGCGGCCCGAATGGAGAAGGTCTGGCTGGCCCATAAAGAGCATTTCTATCAGCATGCGGTGGCAAATCGCATGACAGCGGGCGTGTCTCGCCAGCAGGCTCACTGCCGTATTTCCGCCGTCATTGCATGTCTGAATGCCGTTTTGGTGGCGCTTGCCCTTTTATCGCTCAGTCACGCGATGTTGGCGCTGACCCTTAGTTTTATTGTGGTGGGAGGAGTTTTATGGTGGATGAGGCGCTGAAATCTGGCGGCACAGTGCTTGTCACCGGCGCCAGTGGCTTCGTTGGCCGCGCTGTCTGTGAGACATTGGCCCGCGCCGGGTATAACCCTCGCCCAGTTGGCCGCCACGATGTTGGAGAAATCCATCGGGGGACCGATTGGGGCCAAGTGTTGCAGGATTGCGATTCCGTGGTCCATCTTGCTGCCCGAGTCCATATTATGGGCCATGATACGGCAGAGGGTGAAGAAGCCTTTCGTGAAGTTAATCTGCATGGTACGGCCAATCTGGTACGTCAGGCCAAAGAACGTGGTGTTCGCCGTTTCGTCTTTATGAGCACGATCAAGGTTCTGGGTGAGAATGGGGTTGAGGTTGCACCTCATGACCCCCCGGCACCTTTTGACGCCTATGCTGTCAGCAAGACTGAGGCGGAGGCGGCCGTGCGGGATTTGTCAGGTGATATGGAGGCCGTGATCTTGCGTCCGCCCCTGGTCTATGGGCCCGGTGTGAAAGCGAATTTTGGTCGGTTGATGCATCTTGTTGCCAGCGGATGGCCCTTGCCTTTTGGCGCGATTGAGAATCAACGCAGTCTGATTCATGTCGATAATTTAGCCGATTCCGTGCGTCATGCGCTGACGTGCCATCCGGGTACCTATCATCCCAAGGACAGCCGGGATTTCAGCACGGCTAATTTGGTACGTCTTTTGGCTCAGGGCATGGAACGGCGCTGTCTTCTCGTGCCGGTGCCAGTTGATCTGTTGCGCGGCTTGGGTCGCTTGACTGGGAATTATCCGGCAGTCGCGCGCCTGACTGGCAGTTTTACGTCTAATGGCGCGATGGACGGCTGGGAACCTCCCTTACCCGCAGAACAGGCCGTCCTGCAAACGGCGCGAGCATTTGCAGGGCTTTAAGTCTAGGGGGGGTCGCGTCAATCGCTTGCCTGGAAACATTTGCAAGGCTATACGCCAGTTATGTTTGGGCCACTGAAACATAATCGCGCACGCATCGCCTTCACACATGACGTGATTATGGCGGCGCTGTCCTTTCCTCTGTCGCTGTATCTGCGCATGGGGGATGGCATTTTTATATTTGCCAGCAGTTACTTACTGCGTGGAACCATTATTTTCACGGTGATTGCCGCCGCCGTTTTCTTCAGCAGCCGCCTTTATAAGGGCATTTGGCGTTACGCCTCGATCGACGACCTGGTTGCAATGACCAAAGCGGTAACCCTGATCGTGTTGATCTTTCTGCCCATGATGTTTGTTGTCGGGCGGCTGGAAATGGTGCCTCGGTCTTTGCCGCTGATCAATTGGTTCGTCTTGTTGGCAATGCTGGGCGGGCCGCGTTTTCTGTATCGGGTAATGAAGGATCGTGGCCTGAAAAAGGGCCTTTTAAAAAGCCACACCAAACAGGTGCCAATCCTGTTGATCGGTGCCGGCGATGGTGCAGAACTGTTTCTGCGGGAATTGCGGCGGGACCCGACCACGCCCTATCACCCAGTCGGTATTCTGGATGAAACCGGCAATCGTGTTGGGCGGGAAATCCACAATGTGCCTGTAATGGGGACCGTGGAGGAGATTGCGGACGTGCTGAAGCAATGCATGTTGCGCCCACAACGTCTGGTAATCACCAAGGAAAACCTGGATGGAGCCCTGGTTCGGCGTGTGATGGAAAAGGCAGAGGCGCATGGCCTGACCGTATCCCGTGCGCCGAAATTGACGGAACTGCGCGGCGGATTGGAGTCCGACCGATTGGTGATTAAGCCTGTTGCTGTAGAGGACCTATTGGGTCGCCCGCAGCAGCCTCTGGACCGGGAGGCGATGAAGGCATTGGTGCGTGGTCGGCGGGTTTTGATCACCGGAGCTGGGGGCACCATTGGGTCCGAATTGGTGAACCAGATCGCCGACAGCAACCCCTCCCAATTGATTTTGTTCGATGCGTCGGAATATCAGCTGTACCAGATCGATATGGCAATGTCGGAAAAGCATCCTGACTTGCCACGCCAGGCAGTGCTGGGCGATGTGCGCGATAAACTGCGGGTCGAAACCACCATGCAGCGTTTGCGCCCGGAACTGGTTTTTCATGCCGCCGCCCTGAAGCATGTGCCGATGGTTGAGGCAAATCCGATGGAAGGTGTTCAGACCAATGCGCTGGGCAGTCGGATCGTCGCCGATGCCTGCCGCGCGGCGGGCGTGAATTGTATGGTGCAGATTTCGACTGATAAGGTCGTTAATCCAACCAATGTTATGGGCGCGACCAAGCGTGTTGCAGAATCCTATATCCAGGCACTGGACCCCATATCTCGCGCGGAAGGTGGCACACGCTATGTCGTTGTGCGGTTTGGCAATGTTTTGGGGTCAACAGGCTCTGTCGTGCCCTTGTTCCGGCGTCAATTGCAGGCTGGTGGACCCCTGACAGTCACCCATCCGGATGTTACCCGTTACTTCATGACGGTGCGCGAAGCGGTTGAATTGGTGCTGCAGGCCGCTGTCGTGGGTATAGAAGATGCTGAGGCCGCGGGGCGCATTTTCGTGCTGGATATGGGACAACCGATTAAAGTTCTGGACCTTGCCCGTCAAATGATCCAATTGGCGGGCTTACGGCCTGATAAGGATATTCAGATCAAATTCACTGGGCTGCGGCCTGGGGAGAAGTTGTTTGAAGAATTGTTGCATGGTGGGGAATCCGAATTGCCGACCCGCGCGCCGGGCATGACCCTGGCCGCGCCGCGCACCGGAAACCTGACGGATTTGCAAACTGCGCTGGATGCGCTGGAAAAAGCTGCGCGGGCAGGCCAGCGTGATACAGTGCTGCGCATTGTGACAGAACTGGTGCCGGAGTATACACCGGACCAGAATACAATGGTGCCGGAGTCTACGAATCCCGGATCTTCTGCCCCTGCTTGAACCGACACGAAGGATACCGATTGTCATGACCGATGTGCCGATACACCGCGCCCTAATCTCCGTTTCGAACAAGACTGGATTGGTGGAGTTTGCTCAGGGCCTGGCGCGCCATAAGGTGCGATTGCTGTCGACGGGTGGGTCCGCGAAGGTTTTGAAAGAGGCCGGTTTGGCGGTGACCGAAGTGTCGGATCACACAGGATTCCCAGAAATCATGGATGGGCGCGTTAAGACGCTGCATCCCTCCATTCATGGCGGCATCCTGGCCCGCCGGGACGATCCAAAACATCGGGTTGCGATGGAAACCCATTCGATTTCTCCAATCGATATGGTGGTGGTCAATCTGTATCCCTTTGCAGAGACCGTTGCCTCTGGCGCTAGCTATGAGGAATGCATCGAAAATATTGATATCGGTGGTCCGGCAATGATCCGTGCTGCGGCAAAGAACCATGAATGTGTCACCGTCAGCACGGATCCCGCTGAGTATGAAAGTATCATCAAGGCGATGGATGAAAATGACGGTCACACACCGTTGGAGCTGCGCCAATTCCTTGCACGGGAGGCCTATTCCCGCACGGCGGCATATGATAGCGCGATTGCCAGCTGGTTTGCCTCGCAACAGGGCGAACATTGGCCCAAGCGTCTGGCCGTAGCGGGTCGCCGTTCATTGAAACTGCGCTATGGCGAAAACCCTCATCAGCAAGCAGCCCTCTATACTCGTGCTGGTGACCATCGCCCAGGCGTTGCCAATTGCGAGCAGTTGCAGGGCAAAGAACTCAGCTACAACAATATCAATGACGCCGATGCTGCCTTTGAATTGGCTGCTGAATTTGAAGAGCCAACCGTTGTCATCGTGAAACACGCCAATCCCTGTGGAGTGGCCAGCGGGGAAACCCTGGCCGATGCCTGGGATGCGGCACTGGCCTGTGATCCGGTATCAGCCTTTGGCGGTATTGTTGCCGTGAATCGCTCGGTTAATCTAGATCTGGCGCTGAAGCTGAAGGAATTGTTCCTGGAGGTGGTGATTGCTCCGGAATTTGGCTCGCGCGCCCGCGAAACGCTGGGCCAAAAGCCAAATCTGCGCCTGTTGCGGACGGGGACAATGCCAGATCCGAAGGCAGACCGGAATCGCCTGTCCTCCGTCGCGGGCGGTATTCTTATTCAGTCTGCGGATAATGGGCGCGTCACGTTGAATGATCTGAAGGTGGTGACCAAACGCAGCCCGACCGATAAGGAATTGGCCGATATGATGTTTGCCTGGCGCGTTGCCAAGCATGTCAAATCCAACGCCATCGTTTATGCCCGGGATGCCGCCACGGTTGGTATCGGCGCAGGCCAGATGAGCCGAGTAGACAGCGCGCGCATCGCCGCACAAAAATCATCCGAGCAGCAGGGAACCAAGGACTCTGTTGTGGCGTCTGATGCCTTCTTCCCCTTCGCGGACGGCTTGCTGGAGGCCATCAAGGCCGGGGCCACGGCGGCTATTCAGCCCGGTGGTTCCATGCGAGACGAAGAAGTCATCGCTGCAGCAGACGAGGCTGGAATCGCCATGGTCTTCACCGGCATGCGCCATTTCCGCCATTAAATCCGTCAGGCGTGTCTCATGGGTGAAGTCAAAGCGACCCTGATCGGGTTCTCCGCGATTGTCATGTGGGGGGCGCTGGCCCTGTTCACGACCTGGACCGGGGGTATTCCGCCGTTTCAGCTGGTAGGCATGACATTTTCCATCGCCTTTCTGTTGATGCTGGGAAAATGGCTCTGGCGGGGCGAAGCGATCGGTGCACATCTGCGCCAGCCGCTGCAGGTCTGGCTGTTTGGAACGGCAGGCCTTTTTGGCTATCATTTCTTCTATTTTATGGCCCTCAAGAATGCGCCGGCTGTGGAGGCGAGCCTGATCGCCTATCTATGGCCGCTATTGATTGTCGTCTTTTCCGCCCTATTGCCAGGGTCGGAGCGGTTGGGCTGGCACCATATTGTGGGCGTGCTGATGGGTCTGGGGGGCTGTGTTCTGCTGGTCACCGACGGTGGCTCCGTAACATTTAAGGACCAATATCTGCTGGGCTATCTGTCGGCAGCGGCCTGTGCCCTGACCTGGTCCAGCTATTCCGTTGGCTCGCGCTATTTTGGCAAGGTGCCAACCGATGCGGTGGGCTGGTTCTGTTGCGCCACGGCCATTGGTGGATTTCTGTGCCACACATTTTTTGAGACCTGGGTTCAGCCGGAAACTCCCATGATCT
>JARGPE010000017.1 GCA_029212835.1 Alphaproteobacteria bacterium
CACGGTTCCTGCCTGGGGGAGGCATCGTTCTTGGTATTTTTTTGGAACGCTGAGATACGCGGAAAATTGGGGCTAGCACTATATGTCCGGTGGCAGATCTGTCTCTTTTGAGGTCTACTACCTCCAGTATGGCCGATGGCAAATCCATCATCGGTATACTCTCAATGAGCGAGAGGCCGCGATTGATGAGGCCAAGCGATTGGACAAACAGGGGCATTTTGATGCTGCCTGTGTTGTGCGGGAAAGTTTTGATCATGGATCGGGCATTGCCAATGAATCCGTCATCTATCACAGCCCGAAACTGAAGACACAGCCGCCGGTCGCGAATGTTACATCCGGGGCTGAAGGCGGCTCTGCTAATACCGCCGCGAGTAAAAGCAACACGCGGGAAGTCTTGCGCAATGCGCCAAGCGGATCAACTGCCTCAAATGCCGCGGCTTTAGCCAAAAAGCGTGTGGCTGGTCAGAAAACAATGGGTGGAAAGAATGCACCCACGAAAGAACCTGATCTGCGCCGTCCGCCTAAGGTTAATGAAGCGCAGGCTGAATCGGATTGGGCCGCTGCCATACCGAAATTGTTGGTTGGCTTCCTGATCGCGTGTTTGGTCGGAACTATTGCCGGGATCGGGGGCTATTACGCCCTGAAAGGCCTGACGATGGTGGGCCTTAATTTTGGCTCTAAGGTGAACCAGTTCATTCTTGTGGGGGCCTGGTTTGCTGGATGGATCGTAACATTTGTGCCTGTTTTGCGTCGTGTTATGCGCAATATTCAGGTTTCTTCGTCAAGTAGCGAGACAGAGCCGGTTAGCCCGGCAGTCAGCACTACATCCAATGGGGCTGAGGCGGCACTGGCTGCAAAGGCACTGGATGATGCGGCAAAACGGTTGGAAGAAGCAGAGAAGAACGCCAAGCCATCTCAAGAACAGGTGGCCTTGGATAGTTTTACGTTGCGCGATGAAAAAGATGGGCCTGCCGAGACAGACCCAGACCCCAAAGACAAGGCATTACCGGTCGAACCTCCGCCGAATATTGACGATCAAGATGAAGAGCCCGAGGACCTGCCGGCCCCCCCAAAGACTCAGGAGCCCACAGGTCCCGGACCATTGCGCGCCGCGTTGCAGGATATCGTGCGTGATGCAAAGGCTGCGTCAGCCAATACTTTGGATAAAGACCACTTCTTACGATTTGGCGTGATCCTATTCTTGGCCGGTGCGGCGGAAACACTAGCAAGACGCTTTAAGGTCGCGGCAAAAGAGGTCCGCAAATTGCTATCCGAGCAGATTGAGGCAATGGGTGCGCCCGCATCAATGGCAAAGGGGTTTGCCGCAAATATCGATGAATATCTATTGGATAAGCGATTCTTTGAAATGTATTCGCTGGGGCGCGGTAGTGCCCTTAAACAAGGGCAAGACCCCAATGCCAGTTCCGGATTTGCCGATGCCCTGAAAATGTGGAAAACGCCAAAGCCGCCCCCTGGCCAGACCCCTGAAGGCATCAATGATCCAAAACACTATGATGATCCGTCCAAGGGGCCTGACTCTTTTGGATTCGTATCGGTTTTGTTTACGGACATTGTCAATTCTACCAAAAATCAGCAGGAAAAGGGCGATGAATGGCTGATGAATGTAGTGCGTGCTCATAACGACATTGTGCGCGAGGCGATCACCAAATATGGCGGTCGAGAGATCAAGCATACAGGGGACGGCATCATGGCCTCTTTCCCTGCGGTTATCCCCTCCCTGGACGCAGCGCTGTCGATGCAGGATGGTATTTCAAAATTCAGCAGCATGATGAAAGATCTCGCATTCGAGGTATCAATTGGAATTAGCGCAGGCGAGCCCATTCATGAAAGCGGGGATTTGTTTGGCACCCCCGTGAATATGGCCGCCCGTGTCCTGTCAAAGGCTGGTGCGCGACAGATCGCAGTCAGCAGTGTTGTTAAGGACCTGTGCCAGGGCAAGAATTTCATTTTTGAGGAATTGGGGCAATTTGACCTGAAGGGGTTTAGTGAGCCGCAACCGATCTACATCGTTGTTGAAAGACGCGCCACTCCACGCCCGCCATCATAAGCTCAGGAGTCAAATTGGGCGTGTGCCGGTTTGTTAAATTCCGGCCCCGGCATCTAATTCCCCCGTCAGGCGCAAAACGCGATGCAGAAGATCCTGCAAATGTGAATCCTGATAACCGTGTTTTTGCAGCGCGCGGATTGTGTTGATCAGATAATCGCGGTTCAGGCCAGCCTCGCCCCGTGCATTCAGAATGATCCGGGCGGTATCGTCCGGCGCAATGGAACCTGCGAAATGGGGATGTTTGGGATCCGCGACAAAGCAATGGGCGAGGACCTGTCGGCCATCAATCAGTTCTATGGGCAAATGATCGGGCCGATAGGCATAGCCGCGCAACTCACGCTCTTCCAGGTAAACAGACGTTTCTGGCCAGTGTTTTGGATCGATCCGGAATGCCATCCCTTCACAATGCGTGCCGGGTTGTGGGGCCAGGCCCAGCACCAGTCCACGGCAATCTCGTGTTCCACGATGATGTTCTGACCAGATACAGAAACTGCGAGAATAGCCAGGTAGAACAGCTTTTATCGCTTCCTGATGAGGGAAACCCGGTCGCCACATCAGGGACCCATAGCCATAAACCCAAATCAACCCGTTGTCGGTCGCTTCCGACCACATAACTAACCTCGCTATCGTTTAATCAAAAGTGGGATGATCAAATGGCCCCAAGACCGTTCCGTCAACCCATCCGGTTCATAGGTCTTGATAACGGTCAGGGTGTTTGCAACAAGATCGCGCGTTCTTAAGGTAGAAATAAGATTCCCAGTTTTTGGAGTTTCCGTTAGATGCCCCAGCCTGTTGTTGATTCCAATACCTTGTCCCCGATTGATGTGGCAATTCCCTGGAAGGGGATCGCTTTCGGGTTAGCCACGGCGATAATCTGGGGGACATGGCCCGTTGTTTCCCGCTTTGGTGTGCAGCAAAGTCTCTCAGCCCTGGATGTGACAATGCTCAGATTTTTGGTTTCTGGTCTGATCCTGCTGCCGTTTGTGTTGAGGCGCGGTCATGGCGGATTGGGATGGGGCAAAGCACTGGTCTTGGCAATTGGAGCCGGTGCGCCTTACGCTCTGGTCACCATTACAGGGTTTTCTTATGCGCCTGCCGGGCATGGCGGTTTGATCATTCCCAGTGTCATGCTGACATGTTCTACACTGGGCGGCTGGTTACTGTTGAAAGACCGCCCGAATAGCAAGCGCTTGATTGGTCTCGTGATTGTTTTGTCGGGTGTGGCTGTGATGGCTTCAGCTGGTGAATTGGCGGCTGCGGGCTTCCCGATGCTATGGTTGGGGCATATCCTGTTTGCCTGTGGTGGCATGTTTTGGGCGCTTTACACGGTTTTCAGCCGTAAATGGGGGGCTGACCCCTTGCATGCCACGGCATTGGTATCTGTACTTTCTCTGGTTCTGTACGGCCCGGTTTATGTGATGATGCGCGGCACTGTTTTGCTGCATGCGCCTGTGGAAGAACTGCTGTTACAAGGGGTTGCGCAGGGTCTTGTGGCGGCGGTTCTGGCACTCATCTGCTATACTAAGACCGTGGCCTTGCTTGGTGCAGGGCGTGCGGCCTTGTTTGCAGCACTGGTACCGGGGTTTTCCGCCTTGTTTGCCTATCCTGCGCTGGGGGAGGTTCCAAATACCAGGCATTTGCTGGGGCTGGGTCTTGTCAGTGTAGGGATGATCTTGGCACTGGGGCTGCGGTTTGGACGATCCCGAAATCGCATTCCGCCCGTGCCCACCTGACGAAATTTGCTGAGTTTATCAGGTCTTGGAAATCCTTCCGTCAGACGGTAGGTTTAAGCCAGATTTGATATCAGTGTTGGGGGAGTCTTTTATGACCGCATCAAACCTTTCTGAGGCTTCAGCCGGTGTCAAACTGACCGGTCAGATGAAGTCTGGCTATGCCGAAATCCTGTCTGCAGAGGCATTGGGGTTTGTCGCGACGCTAGAGCGAAAATTTGGCGAGCGCCGTCGTGACTTGCTAGCGGTACGGGAAACCCGACAGGCAGAGATTGATGCCGGAAATTTGCCGGATTTTCTGCCTGAAACTGCGGCCATCCGAGCTGGCGATTGGAAAATTGTCCCTCTGCCGGAGGATCTGAAAGACCGGCGCGTTGAGATTACAGGGCCGACGGATCGCAAGATGGTGATCAACGCCCTGAATTCAGGCGCCTATGTCTTTATGGCAGATCTGGAAGATTCAAACTGTCCAACCTGGGATAATATGATTGGGGGGCAGGTCAATCTGCGTGATGCTGCCGCCCGAAAGATCGATTTCACCGACCCCAATTCCGGCAAGCAATATGCGCTGAAAGATAAGACTGCGGTTCTGCTGGTGCGGCCTCGTGGCTGGCATCTGGAAGAGAAACATATTCTGGTCGATGGCAGGGCAGCCTCTGGCGGCATTGTCGATTTTGCCCTGTATTTCTTTCACAATCATGCGGAATTGGCCAAGCGAGGCACTGGCCCCTATTTCTATCTGCCCAAGATGGAAAGCCATCTGGAAGCCCGGCTGTGGAATGATATTTTCGTTGAGGCCCAATCCCTGTTGGGCGTGCCGAAGGGGACGATCAAGGCAACTGTCCTGATTGAAACCATCCTTGCAGCCTTTGAGATGGATGAAATCCTGTATGAATTGCGGGACCATTCCGCTGGCCTGAACTGCGGGCGCTGGGATTATATCTTCTCGATCATCAAGAAGTTCCGCCGCAATCCTGATTTTGTTATGCCAGACCGGGTGCGTGTCACGATGACGGTCCATAATATGCGCGCCTATTCGCTGTTGGCGGTTAAAACCTGTCACAAGCGCGGCGCACCCTGTATCGGGGGCATGGCCGCGCAGATTCCCGTGAAAGGGGACGAGGCTGCGAATGCAGAGGCTTTTGCAAAGGTTAAGGCCGATAAAGAGCGTGAAGCAAATGATGGGCATGATGGCAGCTGGGTCGCCCATCCGGGGTTGGTGCCAATCGCCCTGGACGCGTTTAATGCGGTGATGAAAACACCCAATCAGATTGATCGTCAGCGCGATGATGTGACAGTTGCGGCAAAAGACCTTCTGGCTGTCCCGGAAGGGGATGTAACCGAGGCTGGCGTGCGCATGAATATTCAGGTCGGAATCCGCTATACAGAAGCCTGGCTGGGGGGCAATGGGTGTGTCCCGCTGTTTAATCTGATGGAAGATGCCGCAACGGCGGAGATTTCCCGTGCACAGTTATGGCAATGGGCACAGCATGGGGCCAAGACAGCCGAAGGCGCGGTTTTAAGCCGGGCCGCGATTTCAGATATGATTGCACAGGAAATGGATAAAATGCGTGCCCAAGCCGGTGGGGATTTATCCGGCACGCACCTGGAACAGGCCGCCACTCTGTTCGAAAAAATGGCCCTGGCTGAAGATTTTCCAACCTTCCTAACACTACCGGCCTATGAGATGGTGTTGAGCGCGGGCGGATAGTCTGGTTAATGTGCCCCTCGCGGTAATTCTGGACTCTTATCATGATTGATGTTCGCCCTGTCGCCCATATCCTGGGTTGGATTTCTGGCTTGGTCGGCGTTTTGCTGATGATGCCCGCCATTGCGGATCTGATGGTCCATAATCGCGATTGGGTGCCCTTTGCCATGTCCGGCGCGCTGGCTGTCTTTATCGGGCTGGCACTTGTGTTGTCGACCCTGAGTTCCATGTCTTTGACCCTGGATCTTCGTCAGGCCTTTCTGGCAACGATCTTTGGCTGGCTGGCGGTATCTGTCCTGGGGGCGATTCCGTTTCTCAGCCTGTCCATAGCGCCAGTCGATGCCTTGTTTGAATCAGTGTCGGGGGTGACTACGACGGGCTCCACGGTGCTGGTTGGGTTGGATACAATGCCGCCTGGCATATTGCTGTGGCGGGCGATCCTGCAATGGATCGGTGGTATCGGGATCATCGCCGTAGCCGTCTTGATCCTTCCATTGCTGCGGGTCGGGGGTATGCAGCTCTTTAAAATCGAAAGCTCCGATATTTCCCCGGAAAAAGTCGCGTCAGCCCTCAAGACGATTGTGACGCTGTTGTCTGTCTATGTGATCCTGACAGCCCTGTGTGCCGCCTTGTTTTTTGAGTTTGGCATGAATGGGTTCGATGCAATCACCCATGCCATGGCAACCTTATCGACCGGTGGATATTCGACCCATGATGCGTCCTTTGCCTATTTTACGGATTTGCGCCTGCACTGGGTGGCGACCTTCTTCATGATTTTAGGGGCCTTGCCCTTCGTATTGTATATTCAAACGATCTATGGTCGCCCAAAGGCGCTGTTTAAGGATCAGCAAGTTCGCGGATTTATTGTTTTTCTGGTCGTCCTGTGCGTTGGCATGGCCTTCTGGCTGCAAAGCGTGCAGGATATTTCCTTCGGGCAGGCTCTCACGCTAACCTCATTCAACTTAACATCTGTGGTGACGACGACGGGGTTTGCGACGGACGATTACAGTGTCTGGGGTCCTGGCGCGATGGCTGTTTTCCTGACCGCAATGTTTGTGGGCGGCTGCAGCGGCTCAACCTCCGGTGCGATTAAGATCTATCGATTTCAGGTCGTGCTTCTGGTCGTGCGTGCCCATGTAAAACGCCTTTTCAGCCCCAATCGTGTTATTCCAATCCATTACAATGGCAAGGTGCTGACCAATGATGTCGCTCTGTCGGTCTTGGCATTCCTAGCTGTGTTTATAGCCACGATCGGGCTGGTAACGATCATTTTGGGATTGCTGGGCCTGGACCTTGTCACGGCCTATACAGCCAGCTTGACCGCCATTACCAATGTTGGCCCAGGACTGGGACCAATTGTTGGACCAGCCGGCAATTTTGCATCCTTGCCCGATGCAGCGAAAGCGGTGCTGGTCGTGGCGATGTTGGCCGGGCGGTTGGAAGTATTGGCCCTGTTGGTCGCATTTGATCGCGATTTCTGGCGCAATTGATCCGGGTACATGGATCTTTTCATCATTGTCGAAAGTGTGACATCCAGGCGCGACTGGCATTGCATCTTAACATTGTGTGTTTACATGCAGGTAAATACCTGCATATTATTTTTATGCAAGATGTAAGGTAGGGACGGCTGATGCATACGGATAAGGTTTTCAAAGCACTAGCCGATCCTACTCGCAGATTGTTGTTGGATATGTTGTGTGAAAACAATGGCCAGACACTTGGGCAGTTATGCCAAAGGCTGGACATGACACGCCAGTCGGCGACGCAACATCTGGGAATACTGGAAGATGCCAATCTGGTGAGCAGCCAACGGCGGGGCCGGGAAAAGCATCATTTTATCAATCCGGTACCCCTGTATGAAGTTTATGAAAGATGGGTCCGGAAATTTGAGCATCAAAGACTTGGTTTGTTACATGACCTGAAAACACAGCTTGAAGGGAAAAACGAATGACCAGGGAAAAGACCAGTTTTGTTTATGTGACCTATATCACCTCAACACCGGAGAAAGTGTTCGATGCGATTACCAACCCAGAAATAGCGCGGCAATATTGGGGGCATGAAAATGTCTCGGATTGGACGGTTGGATCGAAATGGGCGCATATTAGCGACAATGATGCGCGCTCCGTTCAAATTGTAGGAGAAGTCGTCGAAGTGACTCCGCCAAACCGGTTGGTTATCACCTGGGCGGGCGCATCGGAAGCCGATAATCCAGAAAGCTATAGTCGTGTGATATTCGAGATCGATCCGCATGAAAATGGTGTGCGGTTAAGTGTTTCGCATATCGAACTGGAAGCGGGTAGCGGCATGGCGGATGGTGTCAGCGAGGGCTGGCCGTTGGTTCTTTCGAGCCTTAAATCCTACCTGGAAACCGGCAATGGTTTCGATATGTCAGGTTGTTCAAAGGCTGCATAATCCTCTGCGGCTCTCGCCGGCTATTGGCGAGAGCCGTTCAGTACCCGATTAGAGAAATTAGTGTGGCCCGACGAGCCGGAAGCCGACAATGCCCAGCATCATGGCGGCCGCGAAGATCAGAATATCTTGTGAGCCCGTCACCAGCGCGGCCAAAGCAGGACCGGGGCAGAAACCAGCAATGCCCCAACCCAGGCCAAACAGCACCGCGCCTAGGATCAAGCGCCGATCAATTGCAGTGCCCGTTGGCGTGTGGAATGTACTGTCAAAGACGGGACGGGCGCGTTTACGGCCAATCTGATAGCCGATTGCCATAACGATCAATGCACCGCCCATCACGAAGGCCAGACTGGGGTCCCAGGCCCCAAAAAGATCCAGAAACCCGATCACTTTTGCAGGGTTCATCATACCAGACAGGGCCAGGCCAGCGCCGAACAGGCAGCCCGAAAGAGTCGCAGTCAGAAGGACTTTCATGGCTCTATCCTCCCCAGCCCAATACATGGCGCATTACATAGACCGTGATCAGCGCGACTCCGAAGAAGGTGCAGGTTGCAATAAGCGACCGCAGACTGCCGCGCGCCAGACCACACACACCATGCCCGCTGGTGCAGCCAGACCCCAACCGTGTGCCATATCCAACCAGTAAGCCCGCAAGGATCAACCCTGGCCAGGATGTCTGGGACACAACCGCGGGGGGCTGCTGGAAACCCCAGTACAGTAGCGCTGCGCCCGCGATCAGACCCAGGATGAAACACAATCGAAACCCACGTTCGGGCCCTGGGCCAAACAGGCCGCCCAAGATGCCGCTGATACCGGCAACACGTCCCAATCCCAAATGAAGGATGGCGGCAGAAAGACCGATAAGGCCCCCCCCTGCCAGGGCAGTAACAGGTGTGAACTGGTCCATAGCGGGATACTCCCCGTGACTGTTGATGCTAGGCCATCTGTGTTGATAGCGGAAGAACTGCACCGCCGATGCCCAAGGTGCGGGCGCGTTTGGTTGGGGCGACTATTCTAATCCGGTCGTCATCATGACCCTGTGCGGCCTGCAGGGCAACGGTGATCCGCCTCTCTGGCGGTTCAAAGGGCAGACTGGATGCACCGCGCAGCCGATGTGTAGGCACCTGAAGCAGGCATTCGCCGGTTTCCTCGTCGCACAGTGATAGCGGTGGGATCACGCAGGGTTTGGAAACCCATATAATCAAGCGTGCCGGACGCAAACCACGCCATCCATTTTCAATTTTGAAGTTCAGGTCACAAACTGCCGCGGTCCGGGATCCCTTTTTTATAGAGGGTGGTGTTTGAGAAACGGTAATGACACCTTCTGGATGGGTATTTTGTTTCCGTGCCACGGGCGGGGACGGTTTATGAGGTGTTGGCGGAATGGTCAGGGCAGCCTGAGAGATGGATTTCACCGTCTCAGCAATGGACAGCCCGTCGATTTCCTCCTGAATGAATAGAATTGGATCGTTCAGGACCGGGAAGTCTTCTACTAAACTGGCCAGTTCACCAATGTTTTGCGGGTTGCGCGTATAGATTTCTATCCATTGATCCAGCGCCGTAATTGCCCCGTCTAGATGCGTCATTTGGGGGATCAGGCGTTTCAGGTCTTCACAGCGGGCCAGGACTGGATTGCCGCGCCATAATTCCACTGCCATGCGGGTATCGCCGCGCGCCAGAGCCCGTTCGAAGGCCAGAATCAACGGCGCGAATGGATCTCGCGGGATGCTGGGTTTTGGAAACAGATCGGGCAGGCCCACCTTTACCCTCAGACACCAGGGGCAAGTCGGCAGGCTTTCGTCATAATGATGATGACTGTGATCTGCACAGACATCCAGATCCGCAAGCGCTGTACACAGGGCTTCATGCCAATCAGCGGCACTGGGGCGGTCTTGCGGGTTCTTTACTCCCGCAATGAAGGTCTGTCGGAACAGCGCCGAAACACCTGGTGCCAGCGCATCCAAGGATACCATTCCGGGTACAGGGCGCAGACGGGAGCCGGGCTTGAAGGGCCAGTCGCCGCTGCGGATTAACTGATCCCGGGTTGGGGGCTCCCCCGATCCCATCCATTCGCCGGTCCAGGGATGGGCACCTGTCAGCAACTGATACAACACAACGGCCAGCCCGAACCGGTCCGAGGCAATGTCTCTGGGGCCTTCGGTAAATCGACGGCCAATCCATTCCGGCGCGGTGAAGCCTTCACTGCCCACGGTACAAAGATAGGGGGTGCCGTCAGGCCCGGAAATCTGAACGGAATCGCAATCGATCAAGGTTGCCAGCGCGCGGTCATCAATCAGGATGTTTTCAGGTTTCACATCACCAACAATGATGCCTTGATCGTGCAGGCCCTCAAACAGAAAGGCGATATTTGCGGCAACTGCATGCAAGTAATGCCAATCCATCTCTGCGGCGCGCTTTGCCCGCAATTTTGCATTACTGAGCGCGGTGACAGAGCGTGCGCCGGGCACAATCGGCAGGATGACACCAACGGCCTCATCCGCGCTGTTGTAAACTGTTGATATAGGCCACGCGAAATTTCTGTGGCGTGTGTCCAAGGATGGGTCCCGCGGCGCAAGCCTGGGTAACAGCGCGAGCTTTTCCCGTAATACTGCCGTGGGAGTATGATGCAGCTTGATCAACAGACCATCGTCTTCGCCATGCTGAAACAGCGTGGCTTCCCCGCTGTCATGCAAACGGGGACCCAGAGCTAAACTGTTGCCATTGCCATCATAGAGGTCCAGACGCGGGATTGGGGCTGTCATGCGCTGTCATATCCCTGCCAGCCACACAGCATCAGGGACAGGTCATCGGCACTTTTTTCCGCAAGACGCTTTGAGGCCAGGAAATCCCGAATTCCATTGTGAACATCACCGGGACAGGTGGATTGCCGCGCAAATGAATCCATCGGCGCAAAGAACGGCGCATGGGGGCTGTTTTTGCGATTATCGATAGATACTCCCGCCAAGCCATCCGTAGCAGCCCCAACAAAACGGATCGGACCCTGCATCGATGAAATGCGCATGTGATCCTGTGCATCTGGATCGGTTATAAAGCTGGTTTCATTGATATATTCGCCGTGATCTGGCGCAATCAACAAGGTGTAGTCCCCCTGCACTTGGCGCGCGACGATCAGGCCATCGCCGATTTGGGCGGCGGACACTTCATTGGGCGATAGTGCGACAAGTGCCAGGGTGCAGGCATAATCTCGCAGATCATGGCGATTATCATTGGCGGTCTGGGTCAGTTTGGCCTGAACGGTTTGAACAAGACCGTCAAAAAGGGTAGCGGCGGGCAGGGTGCTTAAGCGACCACGGCTTCCACGATTGTTGATCAAACGCTCACGCAGCCAGGGCAGGGCGCAATCAACCGCAGCCCGTGCGCCAATATGGCTGAACCGTGCGGATCCGGCCCCGTCCGCCAGAGCGGCGATTACGGTATCCTCATCCAATTGTACCAGACGGCCAAAATCCTGACAGGGGATGCCCGCCGCGCGATGGGCGGTGCCTTGTCGATAATCCAATGCGGCCATCCAGGACATAGCTGTGATCCTTTACGGGTGAATTTCTGCCCAGCCGGTGACCGGCGGCAGCATCAAACGCTCCCCATCGATGCGACTGAGGGAAACACGGCGAACACTGGCGGAAAGCCATTGGAACAGGTCTCGAAACTTCAGGCCCCTTAGCATTAAGGGGGGACGGTTGGGTGATGCGATTTCTGATAGGATTTCCATATCGGCCCCCTGTACCCCAACGGTAAAAAACGTCGCGCGCCCTGTCAGGTCGGCTTCCTGCATGTCCATAGCAGCATGCTGCCAGGCTTGCCCATCAGTGGGGGCGCCATCGGTAATCAGGAAGACCCAGGGACGGTAATAATGAATGCCATTGGCGCGATAGACAGCCTTGCGGGATTCCATCATGCGCAGGGCCAGATCCATGGCGGCTCCCATTGGCGTGTCACCACCGGCCTCCAGATGGGGCGGGCCTTCTTCCTCCATGGTGACGAAATCCTGCACCATGCGGGCCTCTCCCCCAAAGGCGATGATGGAGAGTTCAATACGCAGGCTGGCCAGTTCGTCGGTCATGATCTGATGGTGAAAGGCGCGCAACCCGGCATTTAATTCCGCCATCGGCTCCCCGCGCATCGATGCAGACGTATCCAGCAACAGAATGACCGGGCATCTGTTTTCAGGATTTTGCACGAATTCCGGCAGACCTAAGCGCATGTCTCCATCCTCTGGCGATGACGTCAGCGATATCGAATCGACGAATCAAGCTCCTGTGATTTTCACAGCAACAACCGTGCCAGCATAACAAGTTTAATTAAATATAGAACAGTAAATATTGATATATGAATTCTTATGAAGACTATAAGTTCATTGATCAACTTTTGAGAGTCTTAGTTCAACTTTAGATTCGGTATAGATTCGGCTGGATAAAATTGAAATAAGCCAAGGCATGATTAACGGATGCCACATCACCCTGATAGCATGCGATCCGGTTATAATATGCTTTGAGTCTTTAGGAAGGGTCTTTGCAGTCCAGCAGCCAGACGTCATAGACGGCGTGTTCGACGGCATGCAGGCCTGGGCTGGAGGCGAACATCCAGCCGGTGAACAGGACCTTTTGTTCCTGGCCGGGGCGCAATTCGTCGATTTCGACAAAGGCGGTGGCTTCCGGGCGTTCCTCTGGCGGGGTTTTGTCGCAATGGCGCACACGGATGCGCAGGGCACCGAAATCGATTGATTGGTCGATGGGAACTTCAAATGTGGACGTGCGAGCGGTGACCTTGTCCAGACCCTGCAACACGGCAATTTGCTTGGGATCCGCCTGTGCGGCGCTGGACCACAGCAGGGTCACGGACAGCAGGGCTGTTACGGCAATCCTCATACCGGCACCGTTGCGGCGAAACGCAGGCGCACATAATCGGCGACCCATACACCGTCCTCATTCACCAGCACAGGCCGCAGAGACTCGCGGATTTGCGAAATAGCTTCGTCACGCTGGGCAATGTCCAAGCGCATCAGAAAACTGTCGCCAAAGGCGGCCAGCCATCCATCAATATCACCCGGCAGCGGCGTTGGGCGCTGAATTAGTTCAATATGAGCAATGCTGAAACCACAATATTCTAATTTTGCCTGATAGGCCTCTGGCGTTGGGAAATACCAGGGATCGGCACTGTCGGGATCAATCCCTCTGGCGGCAACGGCAACCCGCAGGGCGGTACGAATGGTCTGCACATTCCCCGCACCACCGAATTCTGCGACAAAGCGTCCACCTGGTTTCAAGGCGCGCTTTACGCCAGCCAGAACCGCATCAGCCCCTTTCATCCAATGTAGTGCTGCATTGCTGAAGACCGCATCGAATTCAGCGCCAAAGGTTAGATCCTGGCCGTTCATGACCTCTGCATCCAACCCTTCTTCCTGCGCTTTTCTGATTTGATCGGGACTGGCGTCGACAGCCTTTACATCACAACCCAGCGCCACCAGCTTTTGCGTCAGGGCACCATCGCCGCAGCCCAGATCCAGAATGCGCTCCCCCGGCTTTGGGGCCAACAGATCCACGACGGGCATCCCAAGTTCCGCAACAAAGCCAGCATTCTTGCGATAGCGATCAGGATCCCAGGTCTGGGTCACTTCGGTCATGGTCTATCCTTTGGCTTTATTGGTCGGTAATCAGAAAGATGGCGCGCCCCAGCAGGTCCTCGATCGCCACGACGTCTTGTGTATCTGTAATTTCGTCGCCATCTTTCAACAGCGTTTTTTCCCGACCAGGGGTCAACTTCACAAATTCTCCGCCCAGCAAGCCGTCACTGGCAATTGCGGCCGTTGTATCCGTTGGAACATGCACGTCCTTGTCAATCGTCAGGGTAATTACGGCTTGAAACAGTTCTGGATCGATTTTCTGCTCAGTGACGGTTCCGACCTTAACACCACCAATGCGCACATCCGACCCCAGAGTTAGGCCATCGACCGCGCCAAATCGTCCGACCAGCGTGTACCCATCATTATCACGGGCGATGTCGGTTGTTTGATAGGCCAGATACAGAAACAGACCTGCGACGATCAAAACGATCGCCCCCATGATGGTCTCGATTAGACTGCGTTGCATAGGCTTTAGATCCGTCGCTGTCGTCTGTGTGGGTTAATTGGAAGGTGAGGGTGTTGTTTCGGAGTCACCCTTTTTCATTTCGGCTTGTTTCGCTTCGCCTGATTTTACGATCCGCTCAAACAGGGTTAGAAAGTCAATTGATCCCCGTACATATTGAAATGTCTCACCCGGCTGCATCATGGTCAGGTCCCCACCAGGGACGATGCGAATATATTTACCACCTGCCAGGCCATTGCTGATGATTTTGGCTTCACTGTCGATAGGGATCTCATAGCCATCTTCTATCGTCATCTGCACTACGGCTTCGTTGGTCTGTTTTTCTAACAATAACGTGCGCACCGCACCGACTTTAAGACCGGCCATCAAGACCGGACTGCCCGGGTTCAATCCAGTGGCATCTTCGTAGATACCAATCAGCCGATAACCATTGCCTTCTCGTTTTGCAGGGTTGCCGCTGTAGCCAACAGCAAAAAACAGCGCGATTGCCACGCAGGTTGCTGCCCCAATCAGGATATGCCGGGTATCAGAGGACATGCGGGCCATACAGGCTTCCTTATAGGGCGTCGCACGGTGCCGAGGGAGGCCGCCGCCATGCGATGTGATCACACAATACGATCACTCTGGCGTCCAGGCTTCGTAATCCCCTGTGGCTGCAGCACGGGTGCCTGGCTTTAGAGTATGACCAGGCGGCAGATACGCGCCCGCCGTTCCGGTCAGGTTCGGAAGATGATCCTTTTCCCAGGCAAATTTATGGCCCTTTTTCGACTCAGGGAAGGCATCCACAGTATAATGTAGCCAAGCATGCATGTCAGGCGGCACCGTTGATGCCTCATCCTGCGGGTTTGAATAGATCACCCAGCGACGCCGACGGCGACCCGCACTTGTCTTGCGATCTTGGTAGTAAACATTGCCAAGCTGATCGTCGCCGACCCGCTCTCCATGAAACCAGGTCATCAACCGGGTGATTGCATTCGCCATGGCAGGATAAGTCCCATCTGTGTCTGATGCTTAACCGATGTCTCGCACTGTGCGGGACGGATCAGACTATGGCAAAAGAGCGCCGGTCCGTCCAGCCCAACGGTGCATTGGGTAGCCCATGTTGTCGGTCAAATCCATTGGTAATTGCCATTTTCCCCAGAATTCCAAGGAGTCTCGTGAGTCTTTAGGAAATCAAGATATAGAAATGTAAAAATTTTGCCCACTGCATATTGTGTCTGACAACAGATGGTGTACTCTGTCGTTCTGTTCACAACATGTAGAGTTGGGCGGCAGCGAGGCAATGGGACGATGGGCCCCAGAAAAGTGGGACCCTTCAGTTTTAGGAGTTTTTGCGTTGTCGTCTACCCACAGCCAAGGGGGTTTGGTTTCTGATGCGTATTGAAAGAAGATTCACCAAGAAAAACGAGTCGCCCTATGCGGCGATCCAATTCCGCAAAACCAATTCCGAAATTCGTAACCCTGATGGTACGATTGTCTTTCAATTAAAGGACATCGAAATCCCGTCGCATTTCAGCCAAGTGGCTGGCGATGTGATCGCGCAGAAATATTTCCGCAAAGCCGGTGTGCCAGCGGTTACCAAGGCCGTTAAAGAAAAAGACGTTCCAGACTTTTTGTGGCGCCGTGTGCCCGATGAGTCCGCGATGGCCGCTCTGCCTGAGTCTCAACGCAGTGGCAGCGAAACCAAGGCGACGCAAGTTTTTGATCGTTTGGCCGGGACCTGGGCCTATTGGGGCTGGAAGGGCGGCTATTTTGACAGCGCCGAAGATGCCCGAACCTATTTTGATGAAATGCGTTTCATGCTGGCCAAACAGATGGCAGCGCCGAACAGCCCGCAATGGTTCAATACAGGTTTGCATTGGGCCTATGGCATTGATGGCCCTAGTCAGGGTCACCACTATGTCGATTATAAGACGGGCAAACTGACTCGTTCTAAAACCGCTTATGAGCATCCACAGCCCCATGCCTGCTTCATTCAATCGGTCGAAGACGATCTGGTGAATGACAATGGCATTATGGATTTGTGGGTCCGTGAAGCCCGCCTGTTTAAATATGGCAGTGGCACCGGTACCAATTTCTCCCGTTTGCGCGGTGAGACGGAAGCACTGTCAGGCGGTGGTAAATCCTCCGGTCTGATGAGCTTCTTGAAAATCGGAGACAAGGCCGCGGGCGCGATCAAGTCCGGTGGCACAACGAGACGTGCAGCGAAGATGGTGGTTGTCGATATCGATCACCCGGATGTCGAAAGCTTCATCGATTGGAAAGTGATCGAGGAACAGAAGGTTGCTGCCCTGGTCACCGGGTCCAAACTGCACGCCCACCACCTGAACGCCATCATGGCGGCTTGTCATGAGAGGCGTTTGGACGATGGCGCGGTCCTGACTGGCGACGCGCGGTTCGATCCGAAACGCAATAAGGCGTTGAAAGAGGAAATTCGCGCGGCCCGGCGTGTCATGATCCCCGAAAACTATGTCCAGCGGGTCATCCAGTTTGCGCAGCAGGGCTACACGGCGATCGAATTCCCGACCTATGATACGGATTGGGATTCCGATGCCTATAATACTGTATCGGGTCAAAATGCGAATAACACCGTGCGCGTCACCGATGACTTCCTGCGCGCAGTTGAAAATGATGCAGATTGGAATTTGATCAACCGCACGAATGGCAAGGTCAACAAGACCGTTAAGGCTGCCGATCTCTGGGAAAAGGTTGGGCATGCGGCCTGGGCCAGTGCTGATCCGGGCATTCAATTCGACACCACGATCAATGATTGGCACACCTGCCCACAATCGGGTCGGATCAATGCCTCCAATCCTTGTTCTGAATACATGTTCCTGGATGATACGGCGTGCAACCTTGCCTCCTTTAACTTGATGCAGTTTCGTCGTGACGATCGCAGTTTTGATCTAGAAGGCTTCACACATGGTGTACGCCTGTGGACGTTGACACTGGAGATCTCTGTCCTGATGGCGCAGTTCCCGTCTGTGGCCATTGCTGAACGTTCCTATCGCTATCGCACACTGGGTCTGGGCTTTGCCAATATCGGTGGGCTGTTGATGTCTTGTGGCCTGTCCTACGACTCCGATGAAGGCCGCGCGCTCTGTGGGGCGATCACGGCGCTGATGACCGGTGTTTCATATGAGACTTCTGCTGAAATGGCAGCAGAATTAGGGGCGTTTCCTGGCTATGCTGAAAATCGGGACGACATGCTGCGTGTGATGCGCAATCACCGTGTTGCCGCCCATGGTTGGGCCGATGGGTATGAAGGGCTGGCAGTTCTGCCCGTACCATTGGATGTACCTAACTGTCCCGACCCCAGTATTGCTAAGGCCGCGGCACAGTCTTGGGACCGTGCTGTTAAGGCCGGGGAAGCCCATGGCTATCGCAACGCCCAGGCAACCGTGATCGCGCCCACCGGCACGATTGGTCTGGTGATGGATTGCGACACGACGGGGATTGAGCCTGATTTTGCGCTGGTAAAATTCAAGAAGCTGGCCGGTGGTGGTTATTTCAAGATCATTAATCGGACCGTTCCGGAAGCTTTGCGCAATATGGGTTATGACGATCAGCAGATTGGTGAAATTGAACGCTATGCCGTTGGGCATGGCAGCCTGGTCAATGCCCCCGGTGTTAATCATGAGACACTTCGGGAAAAAGGCTTTGGTACGGAGGAACTGGCTAAGCTGGAATCAACCTTGGCCAATGCGTTCGACATCAAATTTGCCTTCAACAAATGGGCGTTGGGTGAGGCTTTCTGCACCGATATTCTGGGACTCAGCGCCGCCCAATTGGACTCGATGTCCTTTGATATGCTCGCGGCGCTTGGCTTCTCCCGCAAAGCCATCGAAGCGGCAAATATCTATTGCTGTGGGGCAATGACCCTGGAGGGCGCGCCGCATTTGAAGGCGGAGCATCAGTCTGTCTTTGATTGTGCCAATCCATGTGGCAAGACCGGCAAGCGGTATCTGTCAACCGACAGCCATATCCGCATGATGGCAGCGGCTCAGCCCTTCATCTCCGGTGCGATTTCCAAAACCATCAACATGCCAAACAGTGCGACGGTTGAGGATTGCAAGGCTGCCTATAAGTTGAGCTGGACCTTGGGCATCAAGGCGAATGCTTTGTATCGGGATGGGTCAAAACTGTCCCAACCCTTGGCATCGTCGTTGTTGGATGATGATGACCTGCGCGACGAAATGGCAGAGGCCAATAAGGCGGAGCAAATCCCCTTGGTCGCCGAGCGGATTGTTGAGCGCATCATAGAAAAACAGGTGGAACGCAAACGCCTGCCGCATCGCCGCAAGGGCTACACCCAAAAGGCAATTGTTGGGGGCCACAAGGTCTATCTGCGCACAGGTGAATATGAAGATGGCACTTTGGGTGAGTTGTTCATCGATATGCATAAAGAAGGCGCTGCCTTCCGCTCACTGATGAACAATTTTGCCATCGCGGTTTCCATTGGTCTGCAATATGGCGTGCCGCTAGAAGAATTCGTTGAGGCCTATACCTTCACGCGGTTTGAGCCGTCGGGCATGGTCGAAGGCAACGAAGCGATCAAGATGGCGACGTCTGTTCTGGATTATCTGTTCCGCGAAGTCGCGATCAGCTATCTGGGACGGGATGATCTGGCCCATGTACAGCCAGAAGATATGATGCCTGACACAACTGGCGGAGGGGACAAGGAAGCCAATCTTCCAGAGATCCATGCTCAGGCAATCCAGGCCCTTAATCGCATCACCAGCCGTGGATTTGTTCGTAAGACGGATTTGACGGCCTATACCAGTGTTATGTCCCAAATGGGTCAGGGGTATCCCGCCGGTGGTGGACAAACAGCTTCTGTTCAAGTTGTGGAGACCGGGACGGTGCAGACCGCCGTCAAGGTCGACGGAAATGTGCGTGTCGCCGTGGAGGATCGCCTGGACAAGATCCGCGAGGCACGCGCTAAAGGGTACGAGGGGGATCCCTGTGGGGATTGCGGAAACATGACCCTCGTTCGTAACGGCACTTGCATGAAATGCGTCACTTGTGGCGCGACAAGCGGGTGCTCGTAAGGGCCCGGTCCTACCTTATTCGTCGGGCCCTCTGGCGCAGCCGCCTTGCACGGTAGTAAGGCTGCGCCCTGGTGCTCCCTGTGAAACTGCCCCCGACAATTGTCGGGGGCATTTTTCCGTGACCGAAATGATGGAATCTTTATGACCGTCACATGCATCCTCTTCGATATTGGCAATGTTCTGGTCGATTGGAATCCAGATAATTTGCTAAAGAAACTGCTGCCGGATATGGCGGCCATTCAGGATTTTCGGGAAAATGCGGTAACTCATCAGCGCATTCTGGCGATGGATCGTGGTCAGACATGGGAAGCCCAACTGGCGGAAATTGCGGCGGATTGCCCACAGCATCTAGCAACGGCTAAAGCCTATCGGGATCGCTGGGTGGAGACGATTTCGGGGCCAATACATGGCACTGTCGAGATCATGGCCAAGTTGAAGGCAGCAGGCTATCCGATCTATGCGTTGTCAAATTATGGCGTGGAGAATTTTGAGGCGACGGTGAAAGTCTACCCGTTCCTGGACGACTTCGACGGTCGTGTCGTGTCAGGCTATGAAGGGGTCATCAAACCGGACCCTGCGATTTATGATCTTGTAATCCAGAGGTTTCCGCTGGACCCTGCGCAAACGCTGTTCATCGATGACCGCCCAGAAAATATTGACGCCGCAAAGGCGTGCGGTTTTCAGGGGCATCTTTTCACAGGGCCGGATGAATTGATCCGTGCGTTGAAACAGGTTGGGGTGTTTTAGAGAGTAACAATGGGCGAGGGAATTCTTCGCGTCACCCTGGACCAAGCCCAGGGTGACGCAATCAGTTTAAGCGACTTCTTTCAACACATCGCCCAACATGCTGACCATGTCGTCGATATGGGACTTTTCAGCGATCAGGGGCGGGGAGAGAGCGATGATGTCGGCGGTGACGCGGATCATCAGGCCCTTGTCGAAAGCCTTGACCATGGCTTCATAGCCGCGCTCTCCCGGTGCGCCGGGGCGAGGGGCCAATTCAACAGCAGCGACCAGACCCATATTACGAATGTCGATCACATTGGGTAGACCTTTCAGGCCGTGGATCGCATTTTCCAAATAAGGTTCCAGCGCCAGCGCGTTTTCGAACAGGCCATCTTCCTTGTAGCAGTCCATAGCCGCGACACCGGCTGCTGCAGCAACTGGGTGGCCTGAATAGGTATAGCCATGGAACAGTTCGATGGGCGCGTCTGCGTTTTCCATCATTGTGTCGTGGATTTTCTTGCTGGTCACGACAGCCCCCATCGGGATCGTCGCATTGGTTAGACCCTTGGCGCAGGTGATAATATCCGGAATAACGCCCAGACGCTCGGATGCTGTGGCATGGCCCAGTCGACCAAAGGCGGTGATGACCTCATCAAAGATCAGCACAATGCCGTGCTTGTCGCAAATTTCGCGCAGGCGTTTTAGATAGCCCTTCGGCGGCAATAACACACCGGTAGACCCAGCCATAGGCTCTACGATCAGGGCCGCGATTGTGCTGGCATCGTGCAGCGTGACCAGACGTTCCAGGTCATCGGCCAAATGGGCGCCATATTCTGGCTCCCCCTTGGTAAAGGCATTATGTTCCAGGTCATGCGTGTGGCGGATATGGTCAGACCCGGCCAGAAGAGACCCAAAATACATCCGGTTCTTCACAATGCCGCCAACGGAAATGCCGCCAAAGCCTGTGCCATGATATCCGCGTTCGCGACCCAACAGGCGGGTGCGGGTGCCTTGTCCGCGGGCACGTTGATAGGCGATCGCCATCTTCAATGCGGTATCGGCGGATTCTGATCCAGAATTGGTGAAGAAGACATGGTCCAGACCGGCCGGAAACATATCGCGCATGCGGCTGGCCAGCTCAAAGGCCTTAGGATGGCCGAACTGGAAGGTCGGGGCGAAGTCCAGCTGTGCAACTTGTTTTTGAACCGCTTCAACGATTTTCGGATTTGCATGGCCGCAATTGACGCACCACAGGCCTGCCGTGCCGTCCAGGATGTCTTTGCCCTCAGCACTTTTGTAATACATGCCCTTGGCGGAGACCAAAATTCGCGGGTCCGCTTTAAACCGCCGATTGGCAGTAAAAGGCATCCAAAAGGCACTGAGGTCATTCTGCTGCATACCGTCCGGCATGGTAATCCTCCAAAAAAATCCAAAACAGTGATCGAGGACCCGCAATCTGGCTGTTTGCAGCCCTCAATAGACATAATTGGGGTACTCCTTTTTAGCTGTGCGAGACAAGATGATTCTTTCTCACAGCACTCGTTCCTGATCGATCCTCCTCGAGACGACAGACGATAGAATGCTGGGGCAGTGCTTGCCGTAGGGCGACTCTGTGGGTAAATAAGCCCCTTACGTGGCGTGAGAGGAAAACAGCCATGGCGCTGCATCAACATCTGCCCAATGGCATGCTGCTGGCATGGCCTACACCGATTCTGACACGCCGGATTGATGATCCTACCTTGTTGTCAGATTTGCGGCGCGTGATCCTGGATCGGGAACAGGCCTATCCAGAGGGCATTGACCGCGCATTGGTGAATGGCTGGCACTCTGAAACGGACATGATGAAATGGCCCGACCCTGCGGTTGTCACGTTAAAATCCATTATCAGCAGCGGCTTGGCAGAATTCCTGAAGCAGTTGAACAATGAAAAAGGTTTCAGTGGCAAGGCGCAGGTCACAGCCTGGGCCAATGTCAGTCGGCGCGGGGGATTTCACCGCTTGCATACGCATCATTCCTCAATGGTGTCTGGCGTGTTTTATGTTGATACAGGGACGCCTGATCCTGACGATACATATTGCAACGGCACAATATCTTTTCTGGATCCAAGGCTGGCGGTTGAGATGATCCCGCTGCCGGGAAGTCCCTTTGGCGAGAAGCTGAAAGTTGAGCCAAGCCCCGGCCTTATGCTATTGTTTCCAAGCTGGTTACAGCATTTCGTCGATCCCTTCCGTGGGGAGGGAACCCGCATCTCCATCGCGTTTAACATTGGTCTCTACGGCGGCGATACCGCCGACTAATTCCGTATTGGCTTATCAGGAATAGGAATTCATATGATCCCGCGTTACAGTCGCCCGGAAATGACAGAAATTTGGGAACCATCAAACCGGTTCCACATTTGGTTTTTGATTGAGGCCCATGCTTGCGATGCCTTGGCAGAGCGCGGTGTGATCCCGAAATCTGCTGCTGAGTCGGTTTGGAAGAATGGCGACAAACCCTATACCCAAGCGCGGATCGATCGTATTGACGAGATTGAGCGAGAGACCAAACACGATGTCATCGCCTTCCTGACAGAATTGTCGGAACATATCGGTGGAGATTCTCGCTTTGTGCATCAGGGGATGACTTCGTCCGACGTTCTGGATACCTGTCTGGCGGTGCAATTGACCCAGGCAGCAGATTTATTGTTGGGTGATTTGGATCGGGTGCTGGCAGCACTGAAAACCCGCGCGATTGAGCACAAGAATTCAGTCTGCATTGGCCGATCTCATGGAATTCATGCCGAACCAACGACCTTTGGTGTGAAGCTGGCTGGTCACTATGCAGCCTTTCAGCGCAGCAAGGTTCGGTTGTTGGCCGCGCGAGCTGATATCGCAACCTGCGCCATTTCAGGGGCGATCGGCAGTTTTGCTAATATTGACCCCTCGATTGAAGAATATGTTGCAGACAAGTTGGGCCTAACGCCGGAACCAATGTCCACTCAGGTCATTCCCCGTGATCGTCATGCGGCCTTCTTCGCAACCCTGGCCGTGATCGCCGGATCGATTGAAAATCTGGCAATTGAAATTCGCCATTTGCAACGGACGGAAGTCCGCGAGGCGGAGGAGTTTTTCTCCCCCGGTCAAAAGGGATCGTCGGCCATGCCCCATAAGCGCAATCCTGTGCTGACGGAAAACATGACCGGGCTGGCGCGGATGGTGCGAGCCTATGCGCTGCCGGCGCTGGAGAATATCGCGCTGTGGCATGAACGGGATATTTCCCATTCTTCCGTCGAACGCATGATTGGCCCTGATGCCACGGTAACGCTGGATTTTGCCTTGAACCGGCTGGCCGGTGTGGTTGAAAAATTGGTGGTCTACCCAGAAGAAATGATGGCCAACCTGAATCGTCTTGGTGGTTTGCACAATTCCCAGCGGGTTCTGCTGCAACTCACCCAAGCCGGGATGAGCCGCGAAGATGCCTATCGCACAGTACAACGCAATGCTATGGAAAGCTGGAAAAACGGCACTTCATTCCAGGGCTTGCTGAAATCCGATAAGGATGTGGCACAGCATTTGAGTGATGATGCTATCGACGCACTCTTTGACATGGGCTACCACGTTAAGCATGTGGACACGATCCTGGACCGCGTATTTGCGCAAGACAGCGCCAGTTAACACCAGAATGATTTGGTGCCGGACAGCCCATTTGCTTGTAATGGGGCTGTTCGGCCTTGGTTTCTTCGGGTTTTCCGTTGGGACGAGTGCATTTGCACAGACGGCGGACAATCCGTCGGACGATATCGCCAAGCCCAGTTTCAATCCGGAAACAAACCGGTACAGCGCCAGCGAAGTTGATCCTGTGACCCTGGCGATCCTATCGGACGCCTTGCTGAGGCTTCAGTTTCTAGCCGTGGCCGCACTGGAATCCGAACAAGATGTTGGTCTTGCACAAAGCGGGGTCGTGCGTGCCTATTTGGCCCGCCGTCAAATGGATAAGGCGATAGAGATTGCACAGCGTATTGGGGACCCGGTTTGGCGTGCCCGGTCCTTCCTTTGGATTTCTGATTACGTGAAGGCCGTTGTGAAGGATCAAGCTATGGTGCGATCCTGGATCGATCGTGCCATTGCTGAAATTCGGCCGTTAGCCCCCTCTGACACAGTCACGGAAACTTATGCCATTGCCGCCAATCGTTTGGCCCAGATCGGTGATCCTGCAGCAGCAACTGCTACAGCCAAGTTAATTGCTGACCGTCAGGACCGGGTTAAAACGCTTCGCGAAATTGCGTCCGTGACCCTGGCGTCCAGTGATGATGCGGCAACCAAGCAGGAGGTTGCAACGGTACTGCGGCAGACTTTTGAAGAAGCGATTCAACTGCCCAAGACACCGGATCTGGCACAGGCCTATCTATTGATGGATTTAGGTGTGGCACAGTTGGAAGCTGGAGATGCGTCTGGCGCGCAACTATCCTTTGGAACGGCGCAAGCTGATATCTTGAATGGCCCCAGTGACAGCAGAATGCCAGCCCTTATTCAACTGGCTTCCAAAATGGTGGAATCTGGAAATCAGAGAGGCGGGATGATCGTTGTCCGAATGGTCCCGGAGGGGGCATATCGGGCAGAGGCGCTGAGTGCCGTTTCGGCTGCTCTGGGACGTCGCAACATTGATGCTGCGGTGCCGCTGTTCAGAATGGCGGAAGAGGAGATTGGGCGCATTGAGGATCAATCAGCCCGCTTCCGGGCGATCACCTATCTTGTTGCTCGTGAAACTGAAATTGGTCGGCTCAAGGATGCTTTTGAAACAGCATTTAAGATTACAGAGGATGTGCCGCGTGCAGAAGCGCTGTTGGGAATGGGGCGTATTCTGATTGATCAGGGCAAGCTGCCGGAGGCATTGGTGTTGAAGGATTATATCCCTTATATCGGTATGCGAGCACAGGTCATGGCGGCAGTGGCCTTGGGTCGGGGCAAGGAAGATGATGCTGAAGGTGCCAGTGCCTTGTTATCAGAAGCGCTGGACCCTACGGGGTACCCGATGTTGCCAGAATATGTGCCAAACGCTTTGGACGCAGTTTTAAGCGCCCAGATCAAGGTTGGACTGAAAAGTGCAGATCAGGCCATTTTCACCAGAGCCCGGGACTTGTCCGAAGTCTTGCCCGGAGATTTGGCGCAGGTGCAAGCCCTGGTCCAAGTCGCAATTGCAGAGGCCCGGCGTGGTCGAATTGAAGATTCCCAGAAAACTATCAGCGCGGCCTATCGTATCGCCTTTGAGAATAAGGGGGATGAGGGGTTTGATTCAGCCCTGATGGCAATTTCACTGGCTCAATTGGCAGCCGGAGACCTGCTGGGTGCCTATGATACTGCGGCCCGAATCCCGGAGCCTAAGGCCGGTGTAACGATGCCCCGGACGCCTGATGGCGGGTTTGCAGTTCCCCGCTATCAAGCCCTGATTCGTGTTGCCGCTGCTGCAGGACGGCTGGGCGACCCAAATTTTGGGCAGGAAGTTACCGATAAGATCGGATCAGATCCTGCCAAGGCGGTCGGACTAGCCGCTGTTGCGATTGCCATGTCGAATCAATCAGCAGATCTGATTGATGTAATCAATGACATTCGCGATGGGGCGTTGTTATCGCCAAATTATGAGACCCTCGCAGCCGAGACTCCAGAAGCAGAAACCATTGCTGACACGAAGGCTCCAGATGAAGCCAGTCCAACGGGGGCGGGGCAGACCATGGAACAGGCCCCGACTTTGGCACCTCTTCCAGAGAAAAATGAATAAAAGGACAACCTATTCAAAGTCACTGAGGTTCAGGCCCAAAGCCTTACAGATAACCTCGCACTGGGCCCGTTCACTGGCTAGAAGCACACCATCCACCTGACCCACGGCCAGTGCGACTTTTACCAACAGAACGGCATCGCCTGCTTCACTTCGGCATTCAGCGATTGGTTTCAGGGCCTGTTTCCGGCCATCGACAGGGTTGGCTTTAATGGCATCGATGGTTTCGTTGAACAGATCGACAGCTTCATGCACATCAAAAATACTTAACCGGTCGATCGCATCGATGATCTGATCCAGGCGGCCCCGTTCTGACAGGGATACCTCGCCATCAGCGATTGCGACCAGCGCACAGGTCGCCATACACGCCTCTAAAAATGGGCGGTGCTTATGGCGCTCATAGCGCTCTGCCAAAACTTGTCGCAATCCATCCAGCATATTACCCCCTGTGAAATCATCCCAATCGCAAAGCTGATTTGACCGTGCTTATGTCTCTTGGTCAAGTGACGGCGACATGCTCAAGCATGTCGTTTTTTCCCTAGTCGATTTGCAAATATCAGGTAAGCTGATCGGACATTGAGCGGTTCCCATTGGGGATCAAAAGGGAATTCGGTGCGGTAGTGTTCGTGTCAAATCTGACACAGGTGCTACCAAAGCCGAAGCTGCCCCCGCAACTGTAAGCGGCGAGCCGATCGCCCATTCATGCCACTGACGGATTATCGTTGGGAAGGCAGGGTGGTTCGGCATTGACCCGTGAGCCAGGAGACCTGCCGCTCTTCACAATAAACCCAAACGACCGGGCGGGGTGCCCCGGAGGAGGTTGCAATGCGTGGATTGGCATGTCCTGAATTTGGTTTGGCTGAGACTCCCTCATCAACAGTTTCATCATTAGAAAACATATCAAAGCTTGATCCGCAGAATTGTCTGGGCGGATTATTTGTATGTGGCACACCCTTGTCACCCGGTGCGGCAGAGGATGCGATTTTATCTTGGTTGATTACCTTGCCGGACGCTATGGACCCGGCGCGGGCGGCGGCAGTTTTAGGTCGAATGCCACCCTTTGCCCAGGCTGATCATGGGGAGACGGGGCGTCTTGCCACGTTGTTACGGGAAATTGCCCAATATCCAGCAGAAAAGTTAAGCGCGGGCAGAAGGCGTCGTACACGCATCTGAAGGCTGTTGACGATCCCACAGAAGCTGAGGTATTACCCCCTTACTCCGTAGGGGAGTAGCCGCCCTTCTTATAGGGGCTTGTGTCAACATACTTGGCTGAGGCCATGGCACAGGCGGCCGATACCGGTTTGGCAAGACCTATGGCGATTCCGATCGGGCTCAGGGGGACCGGCTGTTCGGCGTCGTCATTCTGTCGCCGGTCCCCCTTGGAGAGTTTTATGCAGCCTTTTATTGCGATTTTCATCACCGTGTTCTTGGCAGAGCTTGGGGATAAGACCCAATTGGCGACTGTTCTGTTTGCCAGTGATAAAGCGATGACACCCTTTGGCGTCTTCTGTGCCGCGGCCGCAGCCTTGGTGGTGTCCACGGCGCTGGCTGTCTTTTTGGGGACAGTCGCAGAGCGTACCTTGACCATGATTCCCCTGAAACTGATCGCAGGGTGCGGCTTTATCCTGATGGGGCTATGGAGTGTTTATGATCATTTTCAGGGAACGTAAGACCCACTGCTGACTTATTCAGGTGTCCAATTCAGACAGGTATCCAGCATACGCCGCAAATGGGGACGAACCGCATTGGCCCTATCTTCGAGATAGGGCCAGGGGGCGGCTTCCTGCATATAGGTGATCTGGCTCAGTTCCAATTGGATGGCGTGCACGCGGTCCCGAGGGACACCATAGTTGCGCGTGATATAGCCTCCCTTGAATCGGCCATTCAACACCGCCGTATAGTTTGTTGCAGCCTGCGCTTGCGACAGGACAGCTTCTGCCAGGTCGGTGGCACAGCTTTTACCCATATTGTTTCCAAGATTGAAATCTGGCAATTGGCCGTCAAAAAATCTGGGTACATGAGACGCGATGGAATGCCCATCCCATACGACGGCATGGCCATGGATCGGTTTGATCCGTTCCAGCTCTTCTTCAAGGGCCGTGTGATAGGGGCTCCAATAACCATCGATGCGACCTATGACCTCCGCCATATCAGGATCAATGTCATCCTGATAAATCGCATCCCCAGCAAAGGTATCAATGGGAATAAGCCCTGTTGTAGCCTTTCCTGGATACAGGTTTTCGTCATCCTGAGGGCGATTGAGGTCAATAACATATCTGGAATAGTTCGCGACCAGAACCGACGCGCCCATATCAGCAGCGAAATCATACAGCCGATCCACATGCCAATCTGTGTCAGGAAGCAATCTGGCTTCGTCCGTGAACCGATCTGAAATTTCTTTGGGAACAGCGGTCCCGGCATGGGGAATGCTGACGAGGAGCGGCGCAGTGCCAGTGTGGAGGTTATAGCTTGATATCATGTCCGGAGAATAATCGAATTTACCGTCAAATCAATGTTCCAACGGCGTCAGTTTACACTCGGATTGGCACCCATTGATTTAAGTCCAAGAATGCCAATCCGGCGCAAGCGCGTTAGAGTGATTTGTTTAGGAAATTGATGGTGCGTTCCCAGCTGACTTCAGCAGCATTGCGATTGAATACGTCTCTGGTTTCATTGAAAAATCCATGCTCGCCTTCATATTCATGGATATCAACCGGGCTTTTGATATTGGCCATATCCTTGCGCAATTGCGCCACCGCAGCAGGGTTGCACCAGTCGTCCTGGGTCGCGAAATGGGCTTGGAAGGGGACGGAAATCTGCGCCGGATCGGCGACGTCTTTTGGCGGAATGCCATAGAAGCAGACGCAGGCATCGCATTCAGGCACTTTCACGCCAGCAATGATGGTCAAGGCACCGCCCATACAGAAGCCCATGACAGCCGTTTTCTTGCCGGTTTTTGCTTTCAGATATTGGACAGCCCCGCGCGTATCCTGTTCGGAGGCCCCGACCCAATCCAGGCCGGTCATCATATGATTGGCTTCATCGGCGTCCTGGGTTACGCGTCCTTCATATAAATCCGGGGCAAGGGCAGTGAATCCCGCTGCTGCAAATCGGTCTGCGACACCTTTGATTTGATCGTTCAGGCCCCACCATTCCTGCAACACAACAACGCTTCCTTTAGGATTGTCCGATGTTGCAAGGTAACCCTTGGCTTGGTGCCCGTCTGGGCAGGTAAAATTGATTAATTCACCCATCGTCTCATCTCCCTGATCGCTTTGATATTTCACCTTATATATAAGCGCATCAGGCTGATTTTAAATAGGTAAGCGGCAGCGTTGTGGTCGCTTTTATCTCCTCCATGGCAAAGCTGGAGGACACATCAGACAGATCAATGCTGGAAATCAGGCGCTTGTAGAAGGCGTCATAGGCGGGGATGTCAGGCACGACGACCTTCATTAAGTAATCAATATCTCCACTCATGCGGTGAAACTCCACCACTTCGGGCATCGCCTCCACCACCTTTGCAAATTTGGTCAACCAATCTGCGGCATGAGTGCGTGTGCGAATGGAAACAAAAACGGTGGTTCCGACCCCCAACAGATCCCGGTCCAACAAGGCAACCCGTTTGCGAATGTAACCCGCAGCCTCCAATTGACGCACCCGTCGCCAGCAGGGGGTTGGGGAGAGGCCAACCTTGTCGGCCAGATCCGCTGTGGAGAGGGCGGCATCTTGCTGCAATGCGGCCAGAATGCGTTGATCAATTGCATCCATTTGAAACATCCTTAGTTAAACATTTTATCACACATTAAAAAAATCAAAAATGAAAAAACTAAGTTTTCTTGTTTTACTAAGCCTTTTTATTTTCTCCTGTTCCGAAGATAATTTATCTCTAGAAAATGTGGAACAAAAGCAATTGGTCTCCCTTGAAGACATTCAAGAAGCCGTTGAAAAAGAGTTATCTCAAGGAAAAGTATTTTACTGGGAAGACGGAGACGACCATTTTGTATGGAGTGCCGGCATGCATTCTGATTCCGTTTTTTCCATAGGCTACACGATTGGACCCTCTTTTAATCCTGAAACGGATATGCCATCCGTAGATATAAAC
>JARGPE010000264.1:0-748 GCA_029212835.1 Alphaproteobacteria bacterium
GCGAACGCCTCCGGTCCTAAAAGGGGAACGCTATCAGGGCCATCCATAGCCATTAAAACTGCAGCGACGATCACGCCCAGCATTCCAAGAACTGAGGCACATTGCGGTATAAGCCTGATAAAATCGGATCGACGCGCTTGCGCCCTAAAAGCAAAGCCTGCGGCGAGGAGAAGTGTCAATGGTGCGATTAACGTTAATAAAGACAATAACATAACAGCTTTACCCCCAATTTCCGGTTCATTGGGCGCACCATACGGATTGTTTTAATTTAATAAAAATAGATTGTTTATTCGATTTCGTTCACTTAAAAAGAACAATATTATGGATCTTAATTATCACCATCTACGGTATTTTCAGATTGTCGCGCATGAGGGACACCTTACGCGGGCAGCAGAGCTTTTAAATGTGTCTCAATCAGCCCTGTCTTCACAAATTCGACAGTTGGAAGATCGCCTTGGCCAAACGCTTTTCGATCGAAGAGGGCGGGCGCTCCATTTGACGGAAGCTGGGCTCATTGCCCTGGATCACGCGGATTCCATCTTTGCGACGGGGAAGGAATTGGTCTCGATCCTGAAGGAGAAGTCCCAAACCCGGCGACCTTTGCGGATCGGGGCCATCGCAACGCTGTCGAGAAACTTTCAACTGGGATTTTTGAAGCCTGTTTTGGGCCGTGATGACGTTGAAGTAATCCTCCGCTCTGGAAGCAGGACAGAACTGTTCGAAGCCCTCACAATGCTCCAGCTTGATC
>JARGPE010000264.1:758-4447 GCA_029212835.1 Alphaproteobacteria bacterium
ATGAAATAAACTTTTCTATCCCAAACCATTGCACCTGTTTCAACTGGTCCACCCCATTCACCCCCCTGATACGGATGCCAGGGCACCCTTTATTGTCCACCGCATTGCCGAACAGCCAGTCGGCCTGATTGGTATTCCATCCCTGTGCCCGCCGGGGCTGACATTGAGGGAACGGCTGGAAACAGCCCCGTTGGTTTTGCCCGCAACGTCCAGCGGCCCAAGAGCTGATTTCGATGCACTTCTCAGCCGCTTGGGCATCAAGCCAAAGATCGCTGCGGAAGTGGATGACATGGCCATGGTGCGTCTTTTAGCCCGTGAAGGTGTAGGATTGGCGGTCATTCCCCCAATTGTTGTCCAGGATGAACTTGTCAGTGGTGTGCTGGTGGACACAGATCACCTGCCTGGAATCCGTGAAACCTTTTTTGCCGTCATGACTCAGCGAAAATACCCAAACACATTGATCCAGAGCCTTTTGGAGCCAACGGTGGGAGATTCTGCGCACGATATCATATCGTAAGGTTGCGCCACTATTGGGGATTCGAGTGTTGTCGGGATTGCCAAAGCCTGTAGAAATGGCAATAGAAGTCTGACCTATTCTTATCCCACCTCTATCTCTTCCGTTTATCAAGGACGACTTATGATCGATTTGAAAACTTTTGGTGACTTGGCCTCTCAGCCAGTCGGTGCCTTTGCAGCCAAACCCACCACCCTGACCGAAGGTCAACAGGAAGCGTCAGCGCCACTGTGGACGTCTGCGGATGGCTTGACCCATATCGGTGTTTGGGAATGTACGCCGGGCGTCTTCACCGCCGATCGAACGAAATCCGCAGAGTATTGCCATATCATTTCCGGCACAGCGACAGTGAAAAACGCCGATGGTAGTGGCCAGCGTGATATTGGCCCGGGTGACCTGCTGATCCTCCCGCTGGGTTGGACCGGCGAATGGACTATTCATAGCCATATTCGGAAGCTGTATGTGATTAACGCGGTGGCGTGATTTGACCCCGCGTTAAGAGATCACATGACCTGCTGCCTGAATGTCTGCCCAATGGTTTAAGGTTTCGGCTTCCGCTTCAGGGGGCTGTGCGCTGAGGCAGAAGATGGCGCACCTTGCTTTTTTTCTGTCGCTCTGGCGGGCTTGGGCTTGAACATTTTGCCCTTCATTTTCTTCGGGGTTTTGCTCCAAGGACGCTTCTTTTCAGAATTTTCCTGAGGGCGGGCTTCTGATGGAGCATCGGTATGCGGTTTCGCTGTGCGCGGTTTCACCCAAGTTGGGGGTGGGGCCGCAGCACGATCCGACGAACGATCTGAAGAGCGGTTAGGGGCACGATCCGGGGAACGGGCCGGGGCTGGCGCTGAAACAGGCGCGGGTGCAGCCGCTTTTTCCGGACGGGGCGTTGCCGCGGGCCGAGATGTCGGTCCTGATCTCTCCCGTTTTGGCCGTGATTTGTCATAAGGGGCGCGATCCGGGGCGTTTTGCACAGGTGGCGCACCGTCCAGGCGGATCACGGAAATTGTCTTTTCCAGTGTCCCGTTTGGTCCCAGGCCGCTGAGGAATTGATCAACGCACTGGGGTGCCAGTTCCACATAAGTGATCCGGGGTTGAATTCGGATCGGTCCGATATCAGCCTTAGTCAGATTTCCGGCACGACACAGCAGGGGTAACAGCCAGCGCGGTTCTGCCGATTGCTCGCGACCGACCGACAGAGAGAACCAGACCCCGTTTTTGAAATCATCCCGCTGTTTTCGCAGTGGCTCCGTCGGCATTGAAACATCCAGCAATTCTTCTGGCGCTGCTTTTGACGAGAGATGCTGGCGCGCAAAGGCACCGGCGATCTGTTCGACGCTGTGCCGGGACAGCAATTCTTGGGCAAATTGCGCTTCGCTCTCGCTCAGAGGTTCGGTCAGCGATGGGTCAGACAGCAGTCGTTCCCGGTCGCGGCCGATGACATCATCAGCAGTTGGTGGCGTTTCCCAGGTGGCGTCGATTGTGGCGCTGTCCAACAGCCGTTCGGCCCGCCGGCGTGCGTTATGGGGGACAATCAGGGCGCAAACACCCTTGCGTCCGGCGCGGCCTGTACGACCGCTGCGGTGCAGCAGTGTTTCGCGGGTCTTTGGAATATCCGCATGGATCACCAATTCCAGATTGGGAAGGTCGATTCCTCTCGCCGCAACATCGGTGGCAACACAGACACGGGCGCGCCCGTCACGCATTGCTTGTAATGCGTGAGAGCGTTCATTCTGGCTCAATTCGCCAGACAGGGCGACGACGGCAAAGCCCCGATTGTTAAAACGGCTGGTCAGATGATTAACCGCCGCGCGGGTTGCACAGAAGACCAGTGCATTTTTGGCATCAAAGAAACGCAGCACATTAATAATGGCGTTTTCCTGGTCTTTCGGCGCGACCATCAGGGCGCGATAGTCGATGTCTAAATGCTGTTTCTGTTCAGAGACGACATTCACCCGCACCGCATCGCGCTGATAGCGCTTGGCCAGGGTTTCGATGGATTTTGGCACGGTGGCGGAGAACATCAGCGTGCGCCGTTCTTTCGGTGCTGCATCCAGAATGAATTCCAGATCGTCACGAAAGCCTAAATCCAGCATTTCATCGGCTTCATCCAAGACCACAGCCTTCAGGGCGGATGGGTTGAAGGAGCCACGCTCAATATGGTCGCGTAGTCGGCCTGGTGTGCCAACGACAATATGCGCGCCATTCTGCAACGCCCGCCGCTCGTCGCGCATATCCATGCCGCCAACACAGGAGGCGAAAGCTGCGCCGGTCATTTCATACAGCCATTGCAATTCGCGTTTGACCTGCAGCGCTAATTCTCGCGTGGGCGCCACAATCAGGGCCAAAGGCGTCGCCGCATGGGTGAAACGTTCCGCATCGCCCAGCAGGTCACCCGCCATTGCCATGCCAAAGGCGATTGTCTTGCCAGAACCCGTTTGTGCTGAAACCAGCGCATCTGCCCGCCTCAGAGATGGGGCCAGGACTGCGTTCTGCACCGGGGTTAAGGTTTCATAACCGCGTTTGGTCAACGCCTGAGCCAGCACCGGAACGACGCCATCAAACTCTATCATTGTGTTTCTTTCAGTGTGTCGGTCGGTGCAATATCTGCATATCCGTATGGAAGCGCGCGAATCCGCGATCGGGAGCATGACCGAGCTGCTCTGATCGGCTGTCTTGTACTTTGTGTCAGGGGCGGCGTAAAGCACCACAAGGGGCTGTTAGATGAAACGGGAACTGGTTCTCTCTTAGTGACTGACCCTGCGCAACCCAGGCAACGAGGCAATCAGCAAGATATCCTGTCGTTCAGTCGTCCTCATCCGGGGCGACTATGATCTTGCCTAGGCTCATTTGCTCCGCAATTTCCGTTGGAGGGGCCATATCGGTCACCATGGTGTCAAATGCGGACAAGTCACAGACCTTAATCAGGCCCGATTTGTGAAACTTGCTGCTGTCATTCAGCAAGATCACTGTTTCAGCCAATGGCATCACAACCCGCTTCATATCACTTTCAAACAGGTCGAAGTCCATGCAGCCATGTTCATCGCTGACTGCCGACACAGAGATGAAGCACATTTGTGGAGTAAACTGGGCAACGAAGCGGATCGCCTCTGCGCCGACCAGAGTTTGATCGGCTGTGCGCAACTCCCCACACGCCAGAATTACACGATTGCGCGATCCT
>JARGPE010000265.1 GCA_029212835.1 Alphaproteobacteria bacterium
CGGCGTCCAGTCGGTCAATGACCAGAACCAGAACCTCAGGCAGCGCTCCTTTCGGGGCGATCTTCTTCTTGGGGCCGCGTTCGATCTGGCCGTCGTCTTCCATCTCTTTCAAGATATCGCGCAGGGCTGCGCGTTGTGCGCCCTTCAGGCCAAAGACACGGGCCAGGTCACGCTTGTCTAGGGGGCGGTCACTGTTGTCGATATAGGCCTTGATCTGGGCCTTGTCGGGCAGCGCGCCCTTGATTTCGCGTGCTATGTCGTCGGGGTTATCCAAATCAGGATGCCTTGCGGGTCGGCGATTTTTTGGCTGCCGATTTTTTAGCACTGGCTTTCTTCGCACTGGTTTTTTTGGCAGCCGATTTTTTTGCCGACGCTTTCTTAGCTGTACTTTTCTTGGCGCTGGCTTTCTTTGCAGAAGGCGCTTTTCCAGCGGCTTTTTTCGCTGCCTTTGCCTCGATAAGCTCCAGTGCTTGTTCCAGGGTCACATCATCAGGTTCCGTGCCGCGTGGGATGGAGGCATAGATCTTGCCATGTTTCACATAGGGACCAAACCGTCCAGCCCCCAGGGAGACGACTTTGCCATCGCCGGGATGATTGCCGAGCTCTTTGGCAACAGAGACTCGACCTTTGCCCTTTGGTCCGGCTTCCGCCAGAACAGTGACGGCTCGGTTTAAACCAATTGTCAGGACATCATCATCAGCGGGCAGAGACACAAAAGCATCACCATGCTTCAAATAGGGGCCATAGCGTCCAATCCCGGCCTGTACCAGCAATTTACTCTCCGGGTGATCCCCCAAAGCGCGGGGTAGGCTGAGCAGGCGCAGGGCGGTTGCCAGATCAATTTCCGATGGGCTCATGGATTTCAGCAGGGATGCGCGCGGGGGTTTGGTCTTTGCCTTGCCCTTCGCGTCCTTCTCTGCTTCGCCAGCCTGGACGTAGTAGCCATAGGGGCCTTGACGAACGCTTACGATTTCGCCGGTATCGGGGTGTGGGCCCAGGATGCGGGGATACTCTGTCGCATCCGGGGACTCGCCATTCAGATTGGCGGCTTCATCCAAGTTCCGGGTGAAGCGGCAATCTGGATAGTTCGAACAGGTGATAAACGCCCCAAAGCGCCCGAAATTCAGCCCCAACCGGCCATTGCCACAGGAGGGACATTTGCGGGCGGCTTCCGTGCTGCCATTTTCGTCGGCGGGGAAAAAGTGGGGACCCAGAACTTCATCGATCTTGTCGCGCACTTCCTGGCCAGACAATTCCAATGCTTGCTGGGTTGTCGCATTAAACGCGGTCCAGAATTCCCGCAAGACTGATTTCCAGTCGATACGGCCACCGGAAACATCATCCAGCTTTTCTTCAAGGGCCGCCGTGAAATCATAGTCGAAATATTTGTCATAAAAGGAAGAAAGGAAAACTGTAACAAGCCGCCCACGGTCTTCTGGAACAAAGCGTCGCTTGTCCAGGATCACATATTCGCGGTCCTGTAGAACTTTCAGAATCGACGCATAGGTGGACGGACGGCCGATGCCCAGTTCTTCCATACGCTTCACCAGACTGGCCTCTGTAAAGCGGGGCGGGGGTTGGGTGAAATGTTGATTTGCATCCGCCTTAGTCAAGGACAGCGCATCGCCTTCTGTCATATTCGGCAGGCGTCCGCCTTCAGTGTCATCCTCGTCTTTGTCGTCTTCACTTTCGATATAAAGTGTCAGGAAGCCGTCGAAGCGCACGACAGAGCCGTTCGCCCGTAGTGTCGCGGATTTGTCCTTGGTAACAATATCGACGGCGACCTGATCCAGTGTTGCGCTTTCCATCTGGCTGGCAACAGCACGCTTCCAAATCAGTTCATACAGCCGCAATTGATCCTTATCCAGATAACGCGCGACCTGTTCTGGACGGCGGCGCATATCGGTAGGGCGGACACATTCATGGGCTTCCTGGGCATTCTTGGCCTTGCTGCGATACTGACGTGGGCCGGATGGCAGGTAGTCATTACCGTAGACATCGCTGATCATGCTGCGCGCTGCGCCAATGGCTTCACCGGACATAACGGTGCTGTCGGTCCGCATATAGGTGATCAGACCAACGGTTTCGCCGCCCAGTGTGATGCCTTCATATAGGCGCTGCGCCAGGGTCATGGTCTTGGTGGCGCCGAAATACAGTTTGCGGCTGGCTTCCTGTTGCAGGGTTGAGGTCGTAAAGGGCGGGGCAGGGTGCCGCTTAACCTGTTTGCGTTCAACTGTGGTGACCGAATGGCCGCCTGACTTCACAGCGGTTAGGGCAGAATTCGCGGCCGTTTCGTTGCCCAGATCAAATTTATCGAGCTTTTTGCCCATCAAATGGGTTAGGCGAGCAGTAAAGGGGACCCCATCTGGAGTCGCCATCAAGGCCTCGACGCTCCAATACTCGCGCGCCTTAAAGGCTTCAATCTCTGCTTCGCGTTCACAAATCAGACGTAGGGCGACGGATTGGACCCGTCCAGCCGACTTGGCACCGGGCAGTTTGCGCCACAGAACCGGTGATAGGGTAAAGCCTACCAAATAATCCAGGGCACGACGGGCCAGATAGGCTTCCACCAATTCCTGGTTTAGATCCCGTGGATTGGCCATTGCGGTAGTGACGGCAGATTTGGTGATCTCGTTAAAAACAACGCGGCGCATCGGCAGAGCATCAAAGCCCTTGCGCTGTTTCAGTTCTTCTTGAATGTGCCAGGAAATGGCTTCCCCTTCGCGATCCGGGTCAGTCGCCAGAAACAGAGAGGTTGCGCCCTTGCAGGCCTTAACAATATCATCAATGCGCTTTTTAGCCCGTGGGTCGACTTCCCATTTCATTGAGAAATCTTCATCCGGTTGTACGGATCCATCCTTGGGTGGCAGATCCCTTACATGTCCATAGGATGCCAAGACATAGAAGTCCTCACCGAGGTACTTGTTAATGGTCTTGGCCTTTGCCGGGCTTTCGACGACGACAACTTTTTGGCCTGTCATGGGTGGAAAATGCCTTTATAGATCACGTATTGCATGGGTGACAGAATTGGCACTCGGAACCGGCAGCGTCAACTGCTCGTTTCTAAGTCTTTGGATATCTTGAAAAATTTTAGGTGTTTTGGGCTTAAGAGTCGTGAAAATCGGGTGCGCGGGTCTTCCAATGGTTCACAACCATGGTCGCAGTTTTGCCATCGATACGGTCAAAGTAGGCAATTAGGCGATCAATTTCTTCACTATCCGTCCCCCGTTTCAGACGATCCAGCACGGCGGTAAATCCATCAACATCCATGCCAATAGCCTTCATCGCAACGGCCAGCGTTTGTGGATCTGCGCGATGAAACAGCCATGATGCAATTTCCAGCGGAAGACGGGTTTGTTCTGCGAAAGCAAGGGCCGCCCCGTCCAGGCCTTCCCGGATCAACCGTGTTAACAGCCGTGCGGCTGATGCTGTTCCCGCTCGCGCGCTCAGATCAGCCCAGTCGGTTCCCATGGCACGGGTCAGCGGGGCAGGGTGGTCCAAGGAATCTTGAACGGCCATATCAATGGTATCAAAGACCAATGCCTCATCAATATCGTAATTTTCTACAATGTGACGGCGCAATGCCTCCCCAACGACGGTGTACAAATTACGGGCAAGATCTGTACCCAAATCCCCGCGATGCGTTAGCGGTGCGCGTAACCCGGCATTATCAACCGAGCGATCGACCAAAAGGGACAAATCTTCATGGGAAATCCGAGCAGTCAGGTTTTTTGCCAGAGTTGTGTCAATTTGATCGTCATTCATGGCAATCAGTGTGGAACTAACCGGTTTGGAAAGCTCTGACCGGGTTGCGATTACCAGTGCATGGCCATGCCCATGATCAGAAATCAGGTGAATCAGATCCAGATCCGTCAATAATTTGGATCCACGCAGGATTGGATAGGCAACATGAACGGTATCATTGGCCAGGAAAGAAATCAGGTCTTTCGGCACATCGTCGCGTTCTGCTAGATAATCAGAAATGTTTCGGCGAACTTCGACCTCAACCTTATCGATCAACATGCGTAAAATTTCAAATGTCAGACTTAGTTCCCGTTCGGTCAGGTCAGACCGGGATTCCAGACACATTTTCGCGACGGATGCAGCCAAACCACCCTTACCATCAAGGGCGCGCAGATGCGCAAGACCCAGTAAATGTTCAAAGGATACGGCGCGGTCGCTCATCGTTCGGTTTCTTCCTTGCCCTGTCCTGGGCACTTCCAAGATACTCGGAATACGATAAATCTAGGACAGCTTTCTGCTGTTTAATTCATGCACTGGAGCTTAGTTAACTATGTTTCATTAAGATTGAGAAGAACTATCATTCAGAATTTCAGTAAAAATAAATATAAGTCATATGCATTATTTGAATATAAAGTAGATCGAATGCTCGTGAATATACGCAAGGGCCTCAGAAAAGCTCAGTCTGGTCG
>JARGPE010000018.1:0-19602 GCA_029212835.1 Alphaproteobacteria bacterium
CCTCCCGTTCCTGGCCCCACTGATTCGTGGCGCACGGGAGGGATTTATCCCCCAACCGGCGGATGTTCGTGCTGCCCCACCTCCGGCCTATCTCCGCAGTATGGAGAATTTTTCGGGCTCTGATGAGATGCGCGCCGCCTTGCAGAATACAGCCCCCTTATGCCATTGGCGAAATGTGGTTTCTGGGCATCCTGACGTTGACCCAGCCTTGTCTGATGGCATGCACGCCGCCCATATCTTTGGAGAATTGGGAATCCTGGGCATGCCAGGAATGCGTGCGGGCCTTTTCAGTTTGGCACCAAACATCAACTATCCGCTTCACAGTCACGGTGCTGCTGAGCTTTATTTTTGCCTGTCCGGTATCTTGACCTTGCGTCATGGCGTTGACGGCACGCCCTTTCAATTATCCGAGGGCGATTATTCGATCACCCCGATTGAACGTACTCACGCGCTATCGACTGGGTCAGAGCCAGTGTTACTGTTTTTTGCATGGGTTGGTGCTTTAAATGCGCCAATTTATTGGTGGCAACAGGCCGAAAGCGGTATATGGGAACGAGTAGAATGGATGCGGGATCCGAACGGTGTTTGGAACCGTGGTAAAGCACAATCTGTTGACCCAGAATTGTTGGCTCAACAAACCTTTAGTGAGAAAGAGTAAGTGATGAATAGCACCATTGGCAGGGCGCTAGCCTCCGCGCGATTAGACGGTACAAAGCTTGAGGCCGACCTTGGCCCCGCCCCGAAAAGCTTGGCACAAGCCTATGAAATCCAAGACGAAATGACAGATACGATCAGTGTCCCTGTCGTTGGCTGGAAAATTGGTGCCAACAGCCCTGCAGCCCGTAAGCGTCTGAATACCGACAAACCACTCTATGGCCCCCTGTTCGACCGCTGGACCTATGCAGCACCAACACGGATTCCAACTCCAAATGGCGCCTTGATGGTTGTCGAAGTCGAAATTGCCTTCCGGTTAAAGCGGGACTTGGCTGCCCGCAGTGAACCATTCACAGAGCAAGAAGTTGGCGAAGCCATTGGAACCGTGCATCCCGCCATTGAAATTGTTGACCGCCGAGTCCGAAATACAGGCCAGCCGGTGGATGCCAAATGGTTAATCGCCGATGGCGCTGCGAACCATGCCTTCGTCTATGGCGAGGGGCGCACGGATTGGAAGGCATTAAATCTGCCTGACCTTGCCGTTTCTGTATCTATGGATGGAAAAGTTATGGGCACAGGGACAGGCGCGGAATCAATGGGCGGCCCGCTTAAAGCGCTGCATTGGCTGGCCGAAGAACTGCGCCAGAGGGGTAAGAATTTGGTTGCTGGGAATTACATAATAACGGGGTCATTGGCCCCTGTCTTTGAGGGCAAGCGTGGCGTTCCCATTATTGGTGAGTTTGGTCCGTTGGGTCAGATTGAAATCGTTCTTGCCTAATTCCCTGTAAACAATCTACCTCCTTAGAACTGCACTGGTATTTCTTCGTGAAACGCATTACCGTTTCTTTAAAATGAATCACGAGGAAACCACTGCAATGGACATTATCCGCATCATTATCGCCTTGTTTTTGCCCCCGGTCGCCGCATTTCTGACGGTTGGCCTAGGCTTACAGTTCTGGCTGAATCTTATTCTGACCTGCTTCTTTTTTCTGCCCGGGTCGATCCATGCCCTGTGGCTGGTCGTCAAAAAATAGCCGACCGATATGACCGGGCCAAAAACGATCCCTATGGCGGCATTGGAAACCCCCTGCCTGCTTTTGGATCAAACAAAACTGAAGGCAAATATCGCGCGCATGAATGCCGCTGTCGGTCGGCTGGGTGTTCAACTGCGCCCGCATCTGAAAACAGCGAAATCTGCGCAGGTCGGAAGACTGGCAACGCAAGATCACCAATATGGCATCACTGTCTCCACCTTGCGGGAGGCAGAATATTTCGCAGATCACGGATTTAGAGATATCACTTATGCGGTAGGAATAGCGCCAAGCAAGCTGGACCGCGCAGCAGCCCTGATCGCACAGGGCGTTGACCTGAAGGTATTGGCTGACACGGTTGATGCGGCCCAAGCCATTGCCGCACATGATGCGTCGTTCAAATTGTTGATTGAAATAGATTGTGGCGATGGCCGCGCTGGGGTTTCACCCGACAGTCAGATTTTGTTGGACATTGCAGCCTGCCTATCTGGTGCAAAGTCAGCCCGGTTGGTGGGTGTACTGACCCATGCTGGACATTCCTATGGCGTCAATGACATCGCCCAAATCATCAGAATAGCGGAAGACGAGCGCCAGGCCGTTGTCCTCGCCGCAGAGCGTTTGCGCGCCGCCGGGCATACCATTCACACAGTCAGTGCCGGATCGACACCAACGGCTTTGTTCAGTGAGAATGCAGAAGGCCTGACCGAATACCGTGCTGGCGTTTATGTATTCTTTGACCTGGATCAGCAATCACGTGGCGTGTGCCAAACCAACGATCTGGCGCTCAGTGTGTTGACCACCGTGATCGGGCATAATCGAGATGCCAATAAGATTCTGCTGGATTCAGGAGGACTGGCACTGTCAAAAGACATCGGAGCCAATGCCTTCCGGCCAGAGGTTCGCTATGGCGAAGTCGTCGCGTTGGACGGACCTGCTTTATCCGGGGTCTATGTGACCTCTGTCAGCCAAGAACATGGCCATGTGAAAGTCACCGACCCCGCCCTGTTCGACCGTTTGCCAGTTGGCAGCCGCGTGCGGGTTCTGCCCAACCATGTCTGCATGACCGCCGCAGCCTATCCCGTTTATAATCTAACGGATGGCCGCACGATTACCGAACAATGGGAACGGTGTAATGGTTGGTAAAACCAACCCTGCTGATCCAGTCGGTCTGACGTCATGAAGGAAAAGATCAACATCATGATCGCTGACAAGAACCCGCTGGTCCGCCGGGGCCTAGAGGGTTTGTGCGAAGATGATGGTCGGTTCATATGCCGGGGCAGCTTTGATTCCGGGGAGGCCTTTATAAAGGCGATGCTGGAATCAGGGGTGCGGATTGGTGTAATCGGATGGTTGTTGCCTGATATGCGCGGTGACGAAGTAATGCAGGCCTTTCATGCGGCGGGTGAGCGCAAACGCATTGTTGTCTATACAGGTTCCCCCCATCCCGGCATACCGAAACGGGTTATGGCGCTGGGCGGCTTTGGTTATTGTTCCAAAAGTGAGCCGCCCGAATTTCTTTTAGATACGATAGTCGATGTTTCCCACGGTCGGATCAGCTTTCCCTATGTCGATGTACGATCGCTCTATAATGATCCCTTTGCCGATCTGACAAACCGGGAGAAGGAATTGCTCAGCGCCCTATCGCAGGGATGGACCAATCAACAGATCGCTCAACGCATTGGCATTTCGGATAATACGGTGAAGTTTCATCTGAAAAATCTGTATGAGAAGTTGGATGTGAACAACCGGGCTATGGCGGTCGCCCTGTATATGGAACGCCGTCAGGATGAACACTGACAGCGGACCACGGCTAGATCATCAGCCACAGCGGGACCAGCCACAGCTTTCGCAGGTATCACAGCCTTCCTGATGCACCAGACCTGGCTGGCCACAGCGTGGACATTGCGCACCGCCTCGTCCGCCAGATCCATAAGCTCGCTTGGCTGCTTGCGCTGAACGCTCAATCTCCCCGTCTTCGCCGCCTAGAAAACCTATTGCGATCATATGGCGTTCGATCACTTCACCAATCGCCGCCAAGATAGAGGGCACATAGCGTCCCTCCACCCAATAGCCACCACGTGGATCGAAAACTGCCTTCAACTCATCTACGATAAAGGAAACATCACCGCCCCGCCGGAACACTGCACTGATCATGCGCGTCAATGCGACCGTCCAAGCATAATGTTCCATATTCTTGGAATTGATAAACACTTCAAACGGACGGCGACGACCAGACGATTCCATCACATCATTGATAGTGATATAGGTCGCATGATCGCTTTCTGGCCAGCGAAGCTTGTAAGTCCGCCCTTCCAGCGCGCCGGGGCGATCCAGGGGTTGAGACATGTAAAACACATCCCCATCCGCCTGCGCCGCTTCCACCTGATTTACCTCTGGCAGGATTGCAGACTCCGCTGGCGGGGTCTCTTCAACACTTAAGACCGATCCCGTGACATCATTGGGTCGATAGGTCGTGCATCCCTTGCAGCCCAGCGCATAAGCGCGGGTATAAACATCCTTGAAGGCCTCGAAGGAAATCTCTGCTGGCAGGTTGATGGTTTTGGAAATGGAACTGTCGATAAAGCGCTGGGCTACGGCCTGAATTGCCAAATGATCCTCTGGCTGCAGCGCTTGAGCATCGACGAAGTAATCAGGCAAATCACTCTCTGCCCCGAATAAGTCACGGTATAAGCGATAGGCATAATCCACGACGTCATGACTTTCCCGGCTGCCATCTGGCGCCAGGACCTTGCGCTGCGCACGAAAGGAAAAGGCTGGCTCAATCCCCGACGACACATTCTCTGCCACCAGGGAAATAGTGCCCGTCGGTGCAATGGAAGTCACCAACGCATTGCGAATGCCATAGCGCCCGATATCCTTGCGAATATCCTCTGGTAGTTCTGCAATACTCTCACCCGCCAGATAAGGCTCCGCCTCAAACAAGGGGAAAGCACCCTTTTCTCCCGCCAGATCAATGGAGGCCCGATAGGCCGCATCACGCAGGCCGGCCAGCCATTCCTCCGTTAACTTCAGAGAATCCGCACTGCCATACCGGCTGCGGCACATCATCAAGGCATCGGCCAAGCCGGTTACGCCCAGACCAATGCGACGCTTGGCCATAGCCTCCTGCTTTTGCGCCTCCATGGGGAAGCGAGACAGATCGATGACATTGTCCATCATCCGAACGGCGGTGGTCGCCAGTGCTTCCAAGGCCTCAAGGTCCAGATGCGCAGACTCCGTAAAGGGGTGTTGAACCAAACGCGCCAGATTGATCGATCCCAGTAAGCAGGCCCCATAAGGCGGCAAGGGCTGCTCCCCACAAGGATTGGTCGCCTGAATACTCTCACAATAATGCAGATTGTTGCGGGCATTGATGCGGTCGATGAAGATCACGCCTGGCTCCGCATGGTCATAGGTGGAGCGCATGATCTTGTCCCACAAGTCTCGCGCCTGGACCGTGCGGATCACCGCACCGTCAAACACCAGGTCCCAATCGGAGCCAGCGGCAACCGCCTCCATAAAGGCATCGCTGGCCAGGACCGACATGTTGAAATTAGTCAAGCGACCCGCCGTGCGTTTTGCGGCAACGAATTCCTCAACATCCGGATGATCACAGCGCATCGTCGCCATCATGGCACCCCGGCGATAGCCCGCGCTCATGATCGTCCGACACATGGAATCCCAAACTTCCATAAAAGACACGGGACCGGATGCATCTGATCCGACGCCTTTTACCAATGATCCTCGAGGGCGCAGAGTGGAGAAATCATAACCGATACCGCCGCCATGCTGCAGCGTCACCGCTGCCTCTTTCAGATGATCAAAAATCCCAACCATATGGTCGGGAATGGTGCCCATAACAAAGCAATTGAACAGCGTGACCTCACGCTCCGTTCCCGCACCGGCAAGGATCCGACCGGCGGGCAGAAATTTGAAATCTGCCATAGCATCATAAAAGCGCGGCTCCCAAGCTGAAGGGTCTTTTTCCACTGACGCCAGTGCTTTAGCCACCCGATGCCAGGTATCCTGCAAAGTTTTGTCCACAGGAGTTCCATCCGGCGTTTTGAACCGGTATTTCATATCCCATATGCGTTTGGAAAAAGTGCCAAATTCCAAATGGTTATCCTCTATTGAGTGGAATCCACGCCAAAGTGATACAATGTCCGCAAGCCGCAGCAAAACGTCTAAGTATCAGATATATAATGACTTTTTAATTATAACGCGCAAACCCGAATCAAGTCAATCGATGTTCTGTTTTTGTTTGGTGACATATCGTGATCATGGCATGGCCTGTTTCACAGATAAGATTATGAAATTACAGGAGATCGGTCAGTTCATATCAGACAGCGGGATGGTCCACATAGTTATCCACAGGTTTCTTCACCGATCCTGATGCACTCTGATTCTATTACATTTTCCAGCCTGTCCATAAAACTTTGCCGATCAAGACCGGGTGGAATAGCAGGAAGAATGGATACAGTAATCGTGCCTGCCCGCTTCAAAAAGCTGTTGCGCCGCCAGCATCGACCAGAATCAAGCGCAATTGGAATCACAGGAACATTCAATGCCTTGTATAGAGCGTAAACGCCAGGGTGATAGGGGGCCGAAACACCTGGGGCCACACGGGTGCCCTGAGGATAGATCACAATAGAATAGCCGTCTTTCACCACGCCACGCCCCTGCATCACCATGCTGCGCATAGCCGAGGCCCCGGCGGTGCGATCCACCGCAATCATCCGCATCTTCTTAAGGTACCAGCCAAAGAAGGGAACGGATTTCAGTTCCTGTTTCAGCACGAAGACGGGTTTGGGCAGGATGTGACTAAACGCCATCGTCTCCCAGGCAGATTGATGCTTGGACGCGTAAATCGCAGGTCCATCATCCAGGGCGGCGCCTTCGGCGTAAATCACCCGATACTTGATGCCAGCAAACAACCATGCGCAGGCAACACCATAAAATATCCAGAAGCGAAAAAAGGGGCGCCCGATCCATTCCGGCAGCAGGGTCAGCGGTAGATACAGAAATCCAATGACAATCGTGCCCCCATAAAAGGCAAACCCAAATAACAAGGACCGCAGAACCGTCATAGTCTCTCCTCCGGGCCAAGCACCAATTCCCGAAGGGTTTGACGAATCCAGACCAGAATAAATTTTGTATACTCACCCGCGATCAAGGCTGCCGTGCCAGGATATCGGTACCAGCTTTCATGTTTAACATGATCGGGGGAAACGGGATGCGGGACAATCCTAATTCCCGGCATCGCGGCACGAAGTTCCAACAGGCTGCGCGGCATGTGATATCCCGCCGTAACCAGTCGAATTGAATGGATCCCGTTTGCTTTGACCCAGGCGGCAGTCTCTTGAGCATTCCCATCCGTATCGACGGCATCATGACCCAGAATGATGCAACATTGCAGTCGATCGGGCTCTCGCTTTTGGATGCGCAGCAATTCCGCAACATCGACGCCACGATGAACCCCTGACACAAAAAGCTTATCTGCCGCCTTGGCCTCCAACAATTCGATGCCCGCCTCAAGCCGCAATGTGCCGCCGGTCAGCACAACAATCGCATCGGTTTTTTCTGAAAGGGGAGCCGGCGTTTCCGGAATCGTGCTGGCAAAGACGACGAACCCAAAGGCCCAACCGGTCCCTAATAGAGCCAACAACAACAACCCGACAGGCGTTCGCCGCTTTCGACTATCGCGCAACCGCGCCATCGCCTTCCCCTACACCATCCGCGCCAAGGCCCGCATCACAGTGATACGGGCTGCTATCATTGCAATCAGGGCTGTTGCCACCGGCAGCAGGGCTAAAACAACCCAATCCAGGGGTTCCAGCACGGCAACACCAGGAAGCACCGCCCCGGTCGAGGCAGCTCCCTGGCCCAATCCGATCACCGTAATTGCGGTCGCAAAAACACCAAACAAACCACCCTTTAATCCTGCCTTCATCGCCTCGCGGGCAAATTGGCTGGCGACATATCCGTCTTGTGCGCCAAAAAGATGCAGCAATTCAATGGTCTGGCGATGGGCCAACAATCCCCCTCGCGTCGCAAATATAACCATGATCAGTCCAGCGACAGTGACAATCGCGACCAGTACCGCAGACACCAACCTTAACGCGCCCAAAAATGCGACCAGACGCTCCTGCCACTGACCATGGTCATCGATCAACACGCCAGGGGCAACCGCTTCCAACCGGCGTCGCAAGTCACGTATATCCAAATCCGATGCGGTCAATCCATCGCCCAGCTCGACGGCAATTAAGGATGGCAATGGCAAATCGCGCGGATCAATATTCTTACCCAACCATGGCTCTAATAAGCGACGCATTTCTTCAGTTGCCAAGGCATTGGCAGAAACCACACCTTTTGTAACGCGCAGCGCGTTCAGGGCCGCCTCAACCTTTTTAGTCTGTGCATCGGGGGACAACGCATCATCCGTAGGCGGAGGAATCTGAATGGTCAGCGACCCTGTCAAACCTGCCTCCCACCGGTCGGCAAAAGCGGACAGGACAAAAGCCCCAGCCAAAGCCAGACCGGCAATATAGACCATCACCGCCACGATCCATGGCATTAAGCGAGAAGCTGGGTCCTGATTGAAGGGGATATCAGTTTTACCTTTAGCCATCGTAGACCGGATCCTCTCCCACCCGGCTTAAAATGCCATCCTCCAGATGCAATACAGGGTGCCTGAATTTTTCGATCAAGGAACGGTTATGGGTCGCGATGACAACAGTCGTGCCCTGGCGGTGCAATTCCTGCAGCAGGAACAACAACCGCACCGCATAGGCATCATCAACATTTCCCGTTGGCTCATCGGCCAGCAACAATTGCGGGCGAGTCACAACGGCCCGAGCAATAGCAGCGCGTTGCTGCTGCCCGCCCGACAGGGTTGCGGGGCGCGCATGGGCCTGATCATTCAACCCGACCCAGGCCAGCAATTCGCCAACATGTTTTCGAATCATCCCATCAGACGCCCCTTTGATCTTCAGCGGCAGGGCCACATTTTCAAACGTCGTTAGATGACCCAGCAACCGAAAATCCTGATACACAACGCCAATCTGACGGCGCAAAGCTGGTAGATCCGATCGAGGAATCGTCGACAAATCCCGATTAAAGATATCGATCAGCCCCCGACTGGGGCGGTGCGCCAGATACATCAATCGCATCAGTGACGATTTGCCAGCACCACTGGCCCCCGTCAGAAAGTGAAAGGAGCCAGGGGGCAAATCAAACGTCACGTCGCGCAGGACTTCTGGACCCGTCCCGTATCGCATGCCAACATTTTCAAACCGAATCACACCGGTTATTCCCATTTACCATATCAAGACAAGTGAATCTGGGGTCTTTTGACCCCGCGCACAATGGCATGCGTCGCAGGTCTTGGCAAAGCCAGCCCATGCCTGCAGCGGCTTAAAATTGACGTAGTCGAAAGCGCTGGTAAAGTTGCGCGAATCGTCAAAATCTGCGATGACAAGTCTACTATTCCAGATATTTTTGAAGGCGGCGCGGTCCTTATGATTCTGACATGCCCCAATTGCAGCACTAAGTTCCGCGTGAAAGATGACGCGGTTGGGCCAACGGGGCGCAAGGTGAAATGCCGCAACTGTGCACATGTCTGGCACGCCATGCCGGAAGGGATGGATGGGCCTGTGCCAGCACCACCCGCACCAAAGCCGAAACCAAAACCTGTAGAACCAGCGCGTCCGGCAGAATTTGACAACAGCATGGACGAAGATTTCGCCCCGCCCCCCGCCGCTGCCGCACCTCTTCGCTCGCCTGCACCAAATGGAAATTCACCTGATAATATGAACGACATGCCCGACGGCATGCCCCCGCCGCCTATTGCGCAGGATGGTGATTTTGTGCTGCGTCAGCGCCAGCCAAAGGTCGAAAAGAAGTCCCCGGTCATGGCCTGGGTGATTTTACTGATCCTGTTGATTGCCACAGGTGCGGTTGGATTCTTCTTCCGGGATGGAATTGTCTCTGCCTATCCACCGATCTCCAAGGTCTATTCCTGGATTGGGCTGGATTCAAACCTGCTGATCAATGGGTTGATCCCGGAAGCCGATGAAGCAAAGGCAATTCAGACCGAAGATGGTATCCGCTTGGTCTTCACTGGCAAGGTCACCTCCAAATTGTCAGAACGTGTTGATCTGCCGTTGCTGCGCGGGTCTTTGGTGGACACCAATCAGCAGGAACTGCATGTCTGGACTTTCGCGGCAGACAAGCCTGATATTCTGCCTGGTGAGATCGTGACCTTCACAACTGAAGTGGTGAACCCACCAGCGGGTGTTACCAATGCGAATTTCACCCTGTTGCCCAGTACTGAAAGCGCGATTGATGATGGTCATTCGGACATGAAAGCCGAAGATCATTCCACGAACTCAGACACGGAAAGCCACAGTACTGATACGCACGGTACCGATAGCCATGGCTCTGAAACGCCGACGACGGACAGTCATGGCACGACAGAAACACACAGTACGGATACGCATAGCACGCCCAGCACTGACACTCACAGCACCGACAGTCACAGTTCTAACTAGAAATGCAGCCTGCTCCTTTCAGCATCCAACGAATTGATCACGTTGTTCTGCGCATTAGTAATTTGGAAGCGTCGCTTCACTTTTATCGCGATATTCTGGGATGCGCCCTGGAAAAAGAACAGACGGATATCGGCCTGTTCCAATTGCGAGCGGGCGATTGCCTGATCGATCTGGTTCCACTTTCGGGGAAATTGGGGGCGATGGGTGGCAAAGGTCCGGGGGCGGAAGGGCGCAATGTCGACCATATCTGTCTACGCATAGACCCTTTTGACCCAAAAGCACTCTGCGCCCATCTCAGGGCCGCAGGCATTGCCGCAGAGGAAGACGATATAGTGTCGCGCTATGGCGCGGAGGGAGACGGCCCCTCCCTCTATATCACCGATCCCGATGGGAATGTGGTGGAGTTAAAGGGGCCGCCGGGTCCAGTTGCTTAATCTGACTGCGGGAAATGGTGCTTCGTGCGATTAGCAAAGGCAACCAGAGACAGCATCACAGGAACCTCCACAAGAACCCCCACCACGGTTGCCAAGGCCGCACCGGAATCCAATCCAAATAGGCTGATGGCCACAGCAACCGCCAATTCAAAGAAGTTCGACGTACCAATCAGCGCACAGGGGGCCGCTATGTTAAACGGCACCTTCCAGGCCCAGGCTGCGCCATAGGCGAAGGCAAAGATGCCATAGGACTGGATCAGTAATGGCACCGCGATCAAGGCGATGACCAGGGGCTTTTCCAGAATGACCTGCGCCTGAAAGCCAAACAACAGCACCACGGTTGCCAAGAGACCCAGCACAGAAATCGGTTTTACCAATGCTGTGAAGGCCTGCACGGCCGCCTCGGCATTGCCCGAGCGGCGACGCATCAGCACCTTGCGGGTCAATGCCCCTGCCGCCAGCGGAATGATGATATACAGGCCAACCGACAGCAGCAGTGTCTCCCACGGCACAACAATATCGGTAACTCCCAGCAACACAGCCACAATTGGGGCAAAGGCAAAGATCATGATGATGTCATTGACGGAGACTTGAACCAGCGTATAGGCCGGGTCACCCTTGGTCAGTTGAGACCAGACAAACACCATCGCCGTACAGGGTGCCGCCCCCAGCAAGATCAGACCGGCAATATACTGGGTCGCATCTGCCGGAGCGACAAGATCGGCAAAGACATAGTCAAAAAACAACACGCCCAATGCCGCCATGGTGAAGGGCTTGATCAGCCAGTTGACGACAAGCGTCAGGATCAGGCCTTTCGGGCGCTCCCCGATATGGGTCAAACTGGCAAAGTCGATGGCGACCATCATTGGATACACCATCGCCCAAATCAACACGGCCACTACCAGATTGACGGACGCCACTTCAAATCCCGCGAGCAAGGCGAAAACATCTGGCACTAGATTGCCCAGCACCACGCCAATCAGGATGCAAAGACCAACCCAAACCGATAGCCATTTTTCAAAAAAGCCAATGCCGCCGGGCGGAGTGACAGCTTGATCTTGCATGCTCATACAGATTCCGTTCGGGTTTGCCCCATATCCCGCAACCGCTTTTGCAGTGTCAGACGGTCCAACGACGCCATGGGGAGGTTGATAAAGAGAGAGATTCGATTGGCGATCTGGCCATAAACATCTGCAAATTGTGCGCGAATTTCAGCTTCTGATCCTACGGCCGCGGCAGGGTCGGGAAATCCCCAATGGGCCGTCATTGGCTGTCCGGGCCAGATCGGGCAAACCTCTCCTGCCGCATTGTCACAGACGGTAAAGACGAAATCCAAAGCCGGTGCGTCCGGCGTTGCAAATTCATCCCAGCTTTTCGACCGCAAGGCCTCAATCGGGTGATTGAATCGTTTCAACAGATCCAAAGTATAGGGATGAACCTCTCCCTTCGGATGACTGCCCGCAGAAAAAGTCCGGAACCGCCCCTGCCCTTCACGATTTAAAATCGCTTCCGCCATAATGGAGCGAGCAGAATTTCCTGTGCACAAAAACAACACATTAAATACCCTATCCGTCATTTTAAGGCTCCTATCAGCACGATGATTTTGCCGGTGTCTCACAGTCTTGCGGCGTATCAGGGTTCAGCAGATCTCCACAAATTTCAGGCCTGCCACCACAACAATCCTGTGTCAGATATCCCAGCAGATCGCGCATCGCGGCAAAATTCGCACGATAGATGATGCTGCGCCCCTGTCGGGAGGATGTGACCAATCCCGCATGCCCCAAATGTGTCAGATGAAAGGACAGCGCCGCTGGCGCGATCCCCAATTGGCGCGCCAATTCCCCGGCAGCCAAGCCATCCGGTTCTGCCGCAACAAGACAGCGAAAGGCATCAAGCCGATGGGCCTGGGCAAGTGAGCTCAATACGGTAACGGCGGAGTCTGTATCAGTCATAACAATTCAATATTTCAATAACCATTGAAATAAAAGTGACAGTTTCATGACAGTCCAAACACGGCGTCTTACCGGTTCAAAATTTGATTAATCGCCAAACAGGCTGGTCAAAGGATAGGAATAGTGCAGCGTCACCACTTCCGTGCCGGGATTATTATCATCCAGGCTGGCATTGGACAGATGGTACAGGCTGAGGCCAAGACGGGCGCGATCATCAAATCGATAGGCAAATTCAATCGCTGAACGGAACTCAATAGGATAGCCCAAATCCTTGCCATCGCCATCATGATACAGGCCAGGGGCAAAGGAAGGCGTAATCACAAAGCGATTCCCCATAAACAGGTCCAGACGAATGCCCGCATATCCATAAAAGGCGGTATCGCTGGTCGCCATCACGCCAACAAAAGGATTAAACACCCACCATTTTGACCCGGAGATATATTCCATGTGAAATTCGGCGGCGCTCTGGTCGTCATTGATATCGTAATACCCGGCCCCAAAGCGAATGAACGATGGTTCTTTGCCCGTATCCTCAGCAAAAGAAGATGCAGACGCCCCACCAATCATCAGCACAAAGGCTGCCAAAACCAAAGCCCAACGTATCGACACAGAAAGTCCCCCGAACCACAGCAAAAGTCATAAGCCCTTCCGAGCGAATGGAATATGCCCCAACATTTTGAGAAACTCACGAAAAATACGCAAATGTGCCAATCGAACCCATTTTATGTAGCCAAAGGGCAACAAGGCCCAAAAACCAGCCAGAAAGGCTTGACGACCGGGGGGCCCATACCCTAAATGCACCGGCTTTCCGAGATGGCGACATCTTTAGAGAGCTTATAAGCAAGCAATAACGCGGAAGAAAGCCTGCCGCCGAAAGAAGAGCGGGTGGAACTTCTGAAATGACTGGAAAGGACTAAAGCCATGTCTCGTCGGTGCGATATTTCCGGCACAGGTGTGATGAGCGGTAACAACGTTTCTCACGCTATGAACCACAGCCGTCGGCGCTTTTTGCCGAACCTGCAAGTTGTCCGCCTGCAAAGCGATATCCTGGGCGAGCGCATTCGCATGCGCCTGACCACCCGTGCCATGCGCACGGTGGATAAAAAGGGCGGTATCGATGAATTCCTGCTGAACACGCCGGCCCGCAAGCTGACGGATGAAGCCAAGAAGCTGAAGCGCCGCATTGTGAAGCGCCAGGCCGCCATCGCCAAATAAGGCGAAGGGTGCCGCGCAAATGCGTGTGCTAGAGAATCAGGCCCGCCTCCCACAAAGAGGCGGGCCTTTTCTATGCCAGTGCCCATTCCGACAAAACGACAGGATCGGATTCAGATCCCATCCGCTCAGCCTTTAAGCGCTGGAACTCTTTCATCGACAATTGACTCAAGGCCCAGACCGCCGCGCCGCGAACGATGGTATTGGGATCATCCAGCAGCGCCGTCACAGCGGGTAGCAATTCCTGTGACCCACTATTGCCCGCAGCGATCAACACATTGCGCAAAAAGCGATCCCGCCCGATCCGCTTGACCGGTGACCCAGAAAAACTCGCCCGAAAAGTTGCGTCATCCAGCCCAAGATAAGTCGCCAAGGTTGCCCCTTGAACAGACTCTCGGGGCAAGAACCAATTTTCCTGGGTGGGCTTGGCAAATTTGTTCCAAGGACAGACCGCCAGGCAATCATCACAGCCATAGATGCGATTGCCCATCGCCTTTCTGAATTCCAGCGGAATCGGGCCCTTATGCTCAATTGTCAGATAGCTGATGCAGCGCGTGGCATCCAGGGTATAGGGGGTCGGAAAGGCCTTTGTCGGGCAGATATCCAGGCACCGCCGACAGCCACCGCAATGGTCCCCCTCCGCATCATCAGGGGCCAATTCCAGCGTCGTATAAATCTCCCCCAGGAACAGCCAGGACCCGAAATCGCGCGACACCAGATTGGTGTGCTTTCCCTGCCAGCCAATGCCAGACAGCGCCGCCAGCGGCTTTTCCATCACGGGCGCGGTATCGACAAAGACCTTCACATCGCCGCCATACTGACCAACGATCCAGCGAGCCACCTGTTTCAGGCGCTTCTTGATCAGGTCGTGATAGTCCCGGTTGCGGGCATAGCAGGAGATATTGGCAAGATCCGGCTGATCCAGCATCGCCATCGGATCTTCCCCAGGCGCATAATTCATCGCCAGAACAATCACACTGCGCACATCGGGCCACAGTCCTTTGGGGGAGCGCCGCCGATCCAGATGCTCTGCCATCCAGGTCATATCCCCATTCTGACCATTGGCAACAAAGGCTTCCAATCGCCCCTGCTCCCGCCCGCCCATAGCGGCAGGTCCGAACCCCACGGATTGAAACCCGGCCGCCTCGGCCTGAAGGCGGATCGCTTGTTTTACGTCATCTGATTGACCGACTTGCATGACAGCAGCGTATCGAATTTTGCAGCCTAACGCACCGGGATATCCCCAACGGTCCTCTGGGCGTGGAAGTCTGCTTCAAAATCCGAAAACCGACCGGCTTCAATCGCCTTCCGCATCCCCGCCATCAATTGCTGGTAATAGGCCAGATTGTGCCAGGTCAGCAGCATCGGCCCCAGCAGTTCCTGGGCCTTGATTAGGTGGTGCAGATAGGCACGGCTGTAATCCTTGCAGGCGGGACAGGGGCATTCCTCGTCCAATGGCCTTGGGTCATCGGCATGGCGGGCATTCTTCAGATTGACCGTGCCCCGCCTTGTGAAGGCCTGGGCATTGCGGCCGGACCGAGTGGGCAGGACGCAATCAAACATATCAATGCCGCGCTTCACCGCGCCAACCAGGTCATCCGGCTTGCCAACCCCCATCAAATAGCGCGGGCGATCTTCCGGTAGGGCGGGTGTGGTATAATCCAGGGTGGAGAACATTAGCTCCTGCCCTTCCCCCACGGCCAATCCGCCCACCGCATAACCATCAAAGCCAATGTCAGTCAGGGCCTCAATCGACCGATGCCGCAGGTTTTCATAAATCCCACCCTGGACAATGCCAAACAGGCCATAGCCCGGCCGCGTCTTAAACGCCGCCTTGGACCGCGCGGCCCAGCGCATGGAAAGCTCCATCGACGCGGCAGCGACATCTTCCTCTGCCGGGAAGGGCGTGCATTCATCAAAGGCCATGGTGATATCGGCATCCAACTGATGCTGAATCAGCATGGAACTTTCCGGCGACAGATTTTGATAACTGCCATCGATATGGCTGCGGAACCGAACGCCCTGTTCCGTGATCTTTCGCAATGCCGCCAGGGACATGACCTGATAACCACCGGAGTCCGTCAGGATCGGGCCGGGCCAGTTCATGAATTTATGCAGCCCGCCCAGAGCTTCCACACGCTCTGCACCCGGTCGCAACATCAGGTGATAGGTATTGCCCAGCACGATTTCTGCGCCGGTTGCCGCCACTGATTCCGGCATCATCGCCTTAACCGTACCCGCCGTGCCGACCGGCATAAAGGCGGGGGTCTCGATTGAGCCATGGGCCGTCTGAACCTGGCCGCGCCGCGCGCCGCCATCGGTCCCCAACAGAGTAAATCCAAACTCAACCATACCGATGCCTTTCAAAAACAATCACAGTCATCCCTCAACGGGCACGCAATCCAGCAAACTGCTGTCCCCATAGGAATAGAACCGATATCCCGACGAAATCGCATGCGCATAGGCGGCCTGCATCCGGTCCAATCCCGAAAAGGCACTAACCAGCATGAACAGGGTAGAGCGGGGCAGATGGAAATTGGTCATCAGGCGGTCGACCGCGCGAAAACGATAGCCGGGTGTAATGAATATGTCGGTTTCTCCCTCAAATGCCGACAGGGTTCCATCCGGGGCGGCGGCGCTTTCCAGCGTACGCATCGGCGTTGTCCCCACCGCCACAATCCGCCCACCAGCGGCCTTATGGGCATTTAAGCCCGTGGCCGCTTCTGAAGACAGTTGCGCCCATTCGCTGTGCATCGGATGGTCATCGGTATCTTCCACCTTCACCGGCAGGAAGGTCCCTGCCCCGACATGCAGCGTCAGGCGCACCATCGGAATCCCTTTAGCCTCCAATCGGGCCAACAGGTTTGGCGTGAAATGCAGGCTGGCGGTCGGCGCCGCGACCGCGCCCTCCTTTTCAGCAAACAGGGTTTGATACCGTTCCCGATCCTTTGCATCGACATCCCGGTCGGGTGTGCGGGATCGCTTGATATAGGGCGGCAAGGGCATTGTCCCGCGCAACCACAATGCCTCCCGCAGGACCGATCCCTGGCAATTAAAGCGTAAGGTGATCTGACCGTCGAGGCGCTTATCCTCAACCACGGCCGCCAAGCCATCGCCAAAGAGGATCTGATCCTGCAATTTCAGCTTCTTGCCCGGCCGCGCAAAGGCATCCCAAAGATCGCTGGCCCGTTCCTTGATCAGGGTGACTTCGATCCCTGCCGTACCACGCTGTCCAAACAAGCGAGTGGGCAGGACCTTGGTGTCGTTTACGACCAGAAGGTCCTGGGGCTGCAACAGGTCGGGCAGATCAGAGACCCGTCGATCTGCGAAGGCCCCGGAACCAGGCACATACAACAGTTTGGCGGAGTCTCTAGGCTCTGCCGAGCTTTGTGCGATACACCGGTCCGGGAGTTCGAAATCGAAAAGATCAACCTTCATCGCTGGATCAGACGGCCATGCCGCCCTTTTCTGCCGGGGCCGGCAGCAGGGTCATCAAGGCCCGGAAGACCGGCAACAACAGGGTCGCCATTGCGAGCTTGATGATGAAATCGCCCAGCGCCCAGGTCTGCCAAGGCAGGCCGGTCCCCACAAAAGCTATGGAGAAAAACAGGGCCGTATCCAGGGCCGACCCAAGCAGGGTCGACAGAAACGGTGCTTTCCACCAAGTATCCCGCCGTAATTTGTCAAAGACAAACACGTCCAGCATCTGCGCCACCAGAAAGGCAGAACCGGACGCAATCGCAATCCGCGCATCGGCCAGGATCAGGGACAGCACAACCCCGAAGCAAAAGCCGACCAGTACCACCACACGAGCCGCCGCGGCGCCCAACAGGCGGTTTGTCGTATCTGTCACCAGAAAGGCAATGGGATAGGTGACGGCGCCATAGGTGACCCATTCGGCGACATTGAAGCTGCCAATCATGGCCTGGACGGGATATTGAACCAGAATATTCGATGCCAGGATGATCACACCCATGGCAATGATTGCGGGCATCAACCGCGCAAAAGACGACGCATCCATTTTCATGGCGCTTACTCCTGTTCGTGCTGGGCGCATCAGGGTCTTATCGCCACCGAAGGGCCGCCCCAGCGGGAAACATAGCCCCGCCCCCAGCATCCGCTGAATGCGCGGGTGATAAGCCCTTGTGCTTTCGCGGTCAAGAAAAGAGCGTCGAGTGGCTTAATACCTACCCGATGCACCAAGAAAAACCTACCCATAAGAGATTTGGAAACTATCCATATGCGTGTTCCACAAGAATGCAATCTAACCGATGATCCTGTTGAAGCGGATGGGAAGGTCGCTGTGAGGTTGGGGACACCAGACCAATCAGAGCCACCGGGGCCCCATCCGCTTCATTTCTCAGAAAGGGTGACTGGATGTCCGTCTTGATATTTAAATTAAGAGATACGGTTGCGTCAGCAGCTCAATCCAAAGCCCAATCCTGTGAAACCAGCATGCGCCGCCATATATGCCAAGGGCTCGATCTTTCGAGCCCTTTCTCTTTTCAAGACCTGATGCGCCAAGTTGAAGCGGATGTCTATGACAGTCCCGATTTAACCGCCCGCCCCATCAGCCAGTCCGTCTAAAGGATCCATCCATGAGCGAACCCAAGCATCTGTTTATCCCCGGCCCGACCAATATTCCAGACCGGGTGCGCCGTGCAATGAACCTGCCCATGGAGGATATTCGCGCGCCGGACTTTCCAGAACTGACCAAGCCCCTGTTTCGTGACTTGAAGACCATATTCAAAACCACGACCGCTGAAATATTCCTGTTCCCCTCCTCTGGGACCGGCGCGTGGGAAGCGGCACTGACCAATACATTATCCCCAGGCGACAAGGTTATCGTCGCTTCCTTCGGACAGTTTTCCATGCTGTGGGCCAAGATGTGCCGAGATTTGGGCTTTGACACAGAAGAATGGGAGACGCCTTGGGGGGAGGCCTTCCCGTTGGCGCGTCTGGAAGAGCGACTGACACAGAGCGATGCCGAAGACATCAAAGCCATTCTGGTCTGCCATAATGAAACGGCAACGGGGGTGACCTCGAACCTGCCGGGTGTGCGCCGTATCCTGGATGCCGCCGGTCATACCGCCCTGTTGTTTGTTGATGGTATCAGTTCCATCGCCAGCCTGCCCTTTCACATGGATAAATGGGGTGTGGACCTTGCCATTGCTGGATCACAGAAAGGTCTGATGCTGCCGACGGGGCTGTCTGTCGTCTGTGTAAGCCCCAAGGCCATGGCGGCCAGCGAAACCGCAACCAGCCGCCGCTGCTATTTTGATTTCCGCTGGCAAACCAGCGCCAACAAAGACGGCTATTTCCCCTATACCCCAGCGACCCAATTGCTGCGGGGCCTGCGGGAATCCCTGGATATGCTGATGGAAGAAGGGATTGAACAGGTCTGGGAGCGCCACGCGCGCCTGGGAGAAGGCGTGCGCCGTGCTGTCGATGCCTGGGGACTGGATATCTGCGCGAAACATCGCGACATCGCCTCCGATACGGTGACCACTGTGATGGTGCCAGAAGGCTTTGACAGCGCTGAAGTCGTTCGGCGGGCCTATTATCGCTATAACACCTCGTTCGGGGTGGGTCTGACCAAGGTCGCCGGGAAAGTCTTCCGGATTGGGCATCTGGGAATGCTGGACGAGGTCAAAATTCTGTCTGGAATCGCGGCAGCCGAAATGGCGATGCGCGATTGCGGTATCGATATTGTCGCAGGCAGCGGTGTTGGGGCCGCTATAGAATACTATCGTGAGGCCCCGACAGCCTA
>JARGPE010000018.1:19612-29367 GCA_029212835.1 Alphaproteobacteria bacterium
GTGAGGGAGTTCCTGTTATGGATATCCACGAGTATCAGGCCAAAGAACTGCTGAACCATTTCGGGATTCCCATTCCCCGAGGCGGTCTGGCCTATAGTCCGGAACAGGCAACTTATCGCGCCCGGGAAATTGGCGGCGAACGCTGGGTTGTGAAGGCACAGATCCATTCCGGCGCACGGGGCAAGGCTGGCGGCATCCGGGTTTGCAAAAATGATCAGGAAATCTGGAGTGCCGCAGACGATTTACTAGGTCGAAAACTGGTCACCCACCGAACCGGGCCGCGCGGCAAAACCGTCTATCGCCTGTATATTGAGGAAGCGACCGTCTTTGACCGCGAACTCTATATCGGCCTGGTGCTGGACCGAAAGTCAGAACGGGTGATGATCGTTTCCTCCATGGTAGGCGGTATGGAAATTGAAGACATCACGGAATCCGAGCCAGATTCCCTGATCCGAACCAGTGTTGATCCGGCGGTTGGGCTAGGTGAATTTCAAGCCCGCGAGATTGCTTTTGGCTTGGGACTGGAGTCTTCCCAAATCGGGCAAATGACACAGATCCTGTTGGGCTGTTATCGCGCCTTCAGCGAAATGGACGCAACCATGGTGGAGATCAATCCGTTGGTTGTGGGGCGCGACGGTCATCTGGTCGCCCTGGATGCCAAGATGAGTTTTGATGAGAACGCCCTGTTCCGCCTGCCAAAAATTGCCGAACTGCGCGACAAATCCCAGGAAGATGCCCGCGAGACCTACGCCGCCGATCGGGGCTTGAGCTATGTCGGGTTGGACGGGCGCATCGGCTGTATCATCAATGGTGCGGGTCTGGCCATGGCAACCATGGACATGATTAAGCAGGAAGGGGGCGAGCCTGCCAACTTCCTGGATATCGGCGGCGGAGCCTCCCCCGAGCGAGTCGTCAAAGCGTTCAAGGCCGTGCTGGCCGACAGCACCGTAGATGCACTGCTGGTCAATATCTTTGCCGGCATTAATCGCTGTGACTGGGTCGCCGAGGGGGTCGTGCTAGCGGTGCGAGAGCTTAATATCGCTGTCCCCCTGGTCGTGCGCCTGGCTGGCACCAATGAGGCGGAGGGTCGCAAAATCCTGTCACAAAGCGGCCTGCCCATTATTGTCGCCGACACGCTGGCCGATGCGGCACAAAAGGTCGTTCATGCCTGGCGCACCGCCAGCACAGATGCTGCGGCATAGGGGGCACTGACAATGGCCATTCTAATAGACCAACACACAAAGGTCCTGATCCAGGGATTCACTGGACGCATTGGGACATTTCACGGCAAGGAAATGATCGACTACGGCACCACCGTCGTCGGCGGCGTGACTCCCGGTAAAGGCGGGTCAATCCATCTGGACCGCCCGGTCTTCAACACCGTCAAAGGGGCCGTGGAAGAAACCGGTGCAGATGCCTCCATCATCTTCGTGCCGCCACCCTTTGCTGCGGATTCAATCATGGAGGCCGCCGACGCGGGCATTAAATACTGCGTCTGTATCACTGATGGGATTCCTGCCCAGGATATGATCCGGGTTAAGCGGTTCATGCGTCGCTATCGTGCGGAAAATCGAATGATCCTGACAGGCCCTAATTGCGCAGGGACAATATCCCCTGGCAAAGCCATGATGGGCATTATGCCTGGCAGCATCTATCGACCGGGTCGTGTTGGCATTGTCGGGCGATCCGGCACTTTGGGCTATGAAGCCGCCAGCCAGATGAATGCACTCGGCATAGGGGTTTCGACCTCTGTTGGTATCGGGGGCGATCCGATCAACGGTTTTTCCTTCAAGGACGTTCTGGCCTTGTTTGAAGAAGATCCCGAAACCGATGCCGTCATGATGATTGGGGAGATCGGCGGGCCGCAAGAAGCCGATGCCGCCCAATTCGTTCGCGATCACATGACCAAACCGGTCATCGCCTATGTTGCCGGTCTATCGGCGCCTAAGGGCAGACGCATGGGCCATGCTGGCGCAATCATTTCCGCCTTCGGAGAAAGCGCTCAAGAGAAGGTCGAAATCTTGAAAGAGGCGGGCGTGACTGTCGCGCCAAACCCTTCATCCCTGGGGCAAACGGTTTTGGAGACTCTGACCACGTGCGGCATCGCCGCCTGATTTTCCCCAGAGTCCGCTTTTCATTGGCACCCCAACTGCACCGCTCCATCAGGCGGTGTTTTTTTGCCTTAGACGAAGACGAACAGCAGGCTGTGACGACAATGAAGGACTGTGCTAAACAAATCCGGTCTGCGATCTGAAACAGGAATTCTGACTGTGAAGCCCCCCACCCCGACTGCCAACATCGTCGGCAGCATGCCCATTGCGCATCACATAGGCCAAAATGGCGCGTCGTTGCAGGCCCCTTTTGACGCCGCTGTGGTGATCCCAAGTCTGTTAAGGCCCAGCCTGATCCAGGCTCTTCGCTCCATCTATGCTCAAAGCGATGTCGGGCGCATCCATATCCTGATTGGTGTTGACCAAGCAGCGGGGGACCTTAACACCATTGAATCGGTGTTTCAGGAGCAGCCCGAAAATTTCGTCACCACCCTGCTCAACCCCGGCTATTCCACCTCCACTCGTCATGGTGGGCTGCATGAGGCAGGCGATGGTGGGGCATTACGTACGATCCTCAGCTATATGGCCAACAGCCGTTATGTCGCCTATCTGGATGATGTGGCCCGCTTACTTAAGGCTATCCGGGGACATGACTATGCCTATACGCTGCGTTGGTATGTAGAGCCTGTGTCCTTAAGGCCCTTGTGCATCGATACATTGGAATCCGTTGGCCCAAATGCGGGTGGATATAAGGAGTCTTATGGCGGCTTCGTGGATCCCAATTGCCTAATGCTGGATAAAATTGCCTGCCAAGATATCCTGGGCTTATGGAGTGTTCCGTTGATTATGGATGATACCAGAATGACCGCAGACCGGAATGTCTTTCGCGCCTTAGCAAAGAATTACAAAGGTGCTCCAACACAGAGCGCGACAGTTTTTTACACTTTAAACGATCAGGACAAGGCACATGCCACCCGCATGGAATGGATTGCCCAACAACAAAAGATAACCCCATAGCCTTAAAGTCCGGGCATCAAAATGCCGGGGCAGAATGAATCCGACCCCGGCATCTTAAACTCAGAGCAATTTAGCCTTTAAACCGTTTGATCTCGCCTGATTTCAATCGGCTTAGATAGGAGTTCAGCTCCTTCTTTACGATTGGCATCAGGACATACAAGGCGGCGATGTTCACAACCGCCATGGCAAAGATCGCGGCATCGGAGAAATCGATAACCGGACCCAGATTAGCCGCAGCCCCGATTATCACAAAGATACAGAACACGACCTTAAAGGTCAGTTCCGCCCGCTTGCTTTCCCCGAACAAATAGGTCCAGGCCTTAAGCCCGTAATAGGACCAGGAAATCATGGTCGAGAAGGCAAACAGAATCACCGCAATGCCAAAACGTATGGGAACCAGCTGAACGCTGTGGCGAAAGCCGCAGAGGTCAAGCCAACACCCGATGTCCCGCCAATGGTCTGGATCATATTACCATCCATCAGATAGTCACCGGTTGCCGGGTCCACCATCAACTGACCGGAGATCGTAATCACCAAAGCCGTCATCGTACAGATCACGACTGTATCGATGAAAGGCTCCAACAGAGACACGAAACCTTCGGTAATTGGCTCCTTGGTACGAACAGCAGAGTGCGCGATGGCCGCAGAACCAACGCCCGCTTCGTTAGAGAAGGCGGCGCGTTTGAAGCCCTGGATCAAAGCCCCGACGAAACCGCCGGCAATACCAAGACCCGTAAACGCCCCTTCAAAGATCTGACCAAAGGCCCAACCGATTTGATGATAATTCACCGCGATGATGATCACCGCCGCCGTGACATACAAAACGCCCATGAAAGGTACGACCTTTTCCGTCACCCGTGCGATGGATTTGATCCCACCGACGATCACAGCAAACACGACTGCTGCGAAAATCACACCTGTGATCCAGCCCGGAAAGTCGCCCAGGATACCGGAAATCTGCGCATGGGCCTGATTGGCCTGGAACATATTTCCACCACCCAGGGCACCAAAGATACAGAAGATGGAGAACAGGATCGCCATGAACTTGCCACCGGGAACCTTGCGATCAATAAAGCCCTTGGAGATGTAATACATCGGACCACCGGAAACGGTGCCGTCCGGATATTCATTCCGGTACTTCACGCCCAAGGTACATTCGGTAAATTTCGACGCCATACCCAGCAAACCAGCCAGGATCATCCAGAAGGTTGCGCCTGGTCCACCAATACCGACGGCAACGGCGACCCCGGCAATATTTCCCAGACCGACCGTTCCAGACAAGGCGGTCGCCAGCGCTTGGAAATGGCTGACCTCCCCCGCATCATTGGGGTCGGAATAATCCCCTTTCACCAAATGAATGGCATGTTTGAAGGCACGGAACTGAATGAAGCCAAAATACAGCGTGAAGATTGACGCTGCGACGACCAGCCATAGCACGATCCAGGGGAAACTGGTTCCCGGAAGCGGTGCGAAAATCAGACTGACAAAGGGTCCCGTCACGGTTGCGAAGGCTTCGTTGACGGCCTGATCGATGCCACCGGCTTCCTGAGCGAAGGCAGCAGACGGCAGTGCAAACAGCCCGGCGAGAGCTGCGAAAGACAGATTTTTCATGATTTTCTCCTCAGCCGACAACGGTCACAGGGACAGTTGCATGCATGACCAGATTGGCGGTCGCCGTGCCAAAGACACGCTTCACGAATCCACCCTCAGACGAACGCGCGACCACGATCTGTCCCGCCCCTTCATCCACGGCCACTTTGTTCAAAAGATCCGCGACATCGCCATGTCGGACAATGCCTCGGGCTGAGAAGCCTTCTTTCTGTAATGCTTCAACGCTTGGCGTAACCACCCGCTCCAGCGCGGCATGGATTTCTTCCTCACGGCGTTTGTGCCGCACAGCATTTTCTTCCGCTGTTTGGAAAGAATACGGCGACCATTCAATTACATAGACCAGGATCAATTCACACGTGCCCATAGCCTTTGCGAGTGTCTTCGCGAAGTCCAAAGCACGCTTGCCCGAACCATCCCCGTCGAGCCCAACCACGATACTTGTTGTCATGTTATTTCCCCTATTTATTAACAACAAAGTCCTGCACCAATTCGGCACAAAAACATCCCACGGATGTCCTGATTAAAAAGTGGGCAACAGAAAAGGATCGGAAACAAGCATTTTTGAACAATTTTTTCAGAAATATTACATGTTGATTTTAAATTTACATCGCGAAAATATCGCTACGGTTGTTCTTAAAAAAATAAATCTGGACATGCACTCGCAATAAAAATTCAACTTGGCACGATTTAAACCCCTACTAATAAAAGGGATTATACTATCGTGCGCCGCAACATAGTCGCATTTGCAACGGTCGTAAAACGGGCAGACCAAATGAGTCCAAAATCAACGCCGCTCTGCATCGGGTTTCAGGCCGCTCAGAATAGCATGACCGGCGAGACAAAAGCTCACATCCACTGCTTCAAAACCTGATTCGCGCATCCAGATGCATTGATCTGCCAAAGAGGATGGCTTATCGATCGGATCGGCATCCGGCGCGAGAAAAAAGTTCCACTCTAAACGCTTGAACGCATCCAAAGCACGAAGATCGCCATGTTTGGTAATTGATTGCGCCCGCACAGTCTCTTCCCATTGTTTGGCCGCAATCTCCAATCCGACAGGTGTTGTTGGCAAAACAATATCTACCAATACAAACACCCCACCGGGATTTAACGCCCGATAAAGATATTGAAACAATCTCTGCTTTTGCGGACCATCCAGATGATGAACTGCGAGCGATGAAACAAAGGCTGTCGGCTTTAAATTAACCTCTCGCCAATCTGACTCTGCCAGATTGAACAATTTTGCATCCAATCGATCGGCATGTGCTGCGCAATTGGCTTGTGTTTCCGCCAACATCGCTGGCGATCCGTCCAAGGCTGTCATTCGTGTGTTAGAAAAGCGTTCAAGAATTGCCGCAGACAACTGACCCGCACCACAGCACAACTCCACAATATAAGGGGTCTCGGAGTCAGCAATAACGGGTGCCAACAAGCTTAACACGGTCTCCCTCAACCGCTCTCCTTCTGGTGTAAATTCGGGCCCATAGGCAATAAAATCAGCACTGTCCTGTTCAGACCAGCCCGTGTCCGGAATTGATATATGTCCACCCTCAACCATTGCTATGACTTCCCAATTTTTAATCCCCCGCATCCGGCACAAATCCGGCAGCGAGAATACCGGCTATGGCCAGAGCCTCGTCAAATTCGCCAGCCTCTCCCGCGACACCAACCGCGCCGACGGGGTTTCCAGCCGGGTCCCGCATAAAGACGCCGCCTTTTGTTGCGATCAAAGGCAGGCCCATGCGGTCCATGGAAACACGGCTGATACCATCGAACCAAGTCGGATACTCTTCTGCCAGGGCCATCATGGTTTTCGTCGGTTTGCCATAGCTGATGCAGGTCTGTGCCTTGGCCTGGGCGATATGCGCCAACAGCGGCGGGGCATCCTCCTCCCGCTCCAACGCCAGCAGGTGACCGCCTGCATCCACGACGGCAATAGCAACGCGGCGCTCTGGTCCAGACCGGGGGGACGCCATGGCTTGGGTAAGAATCACCCGTGCCTGCTTTAAGGTTACCGCGCTCATTTCCGCCTCCTGATCCAATTTAACCCTTTGGATCGTTGTCCAGCATGGTTGGATATGTCAAACACATCCGGCTGAATCGCTGATATCAAGGAGAGTGCCATGCTGGGACCAATCGATACCATTCGTGTGTTCACCACCGACCTGCCCAAGGCGATTGCCTTTTATCGTGATGCACTGGAGATGAAGCTGGCCGTCAGTGACGAGACCATGGCGGTCTTCGCCAATGGGGAAACCAAACTGATGCTTGAGGCAATTGATCCCGACGATGAAGATGAAGCCGTAGAACTGGTTGGCCGCCTGACCGGTATTTCTTTTGCGGTAGTCGATATCCGTTCGGCCTATGCGGCGCTCTCAGAGAAGAAAGTGCGCTTTGACGGGCGACCAGAATTGCAGCCCTGGGGCGGCGCACTGGCCTATTTCTTTGATACAGACGATAATATTCTGACGCTCGTCCAATATCCATTGCCGGATTAACCAATAATCGGGCGGCGCATGTTGCGAAACGGCGAATCTGAGACTAGGTAAGGAAGATAATTTCCTGTCCAAAGGTCACGCCGTGTCTCAGAAACCGACTCGCATTGCGCCTTCTATCCTGTCCGCTGATTTTGCCGCCCTGGGCGCGGAGATCGCAGCGATTGATGCCGCGGGGGCGGATTTCATTCATGTCGACGTGATGGACGGGCATTTTGTTCCCAATATTACAATCGGACCTGCTGTCGTTGCTGCCCTGCGCGGGCACAGCAACAAGATTTTTGACGTGCACCTGATGATTTCCCCCGTCGATCCCTATATTGAAGACTTCGCAAAGGCCGGGGCGGATATTTTAAGCGTTCACCCTGAATCCGGCCCGCATCTGCACCGCACGCTGCAAAGCATCCGCGCGTTGGGCAAAAAGGCAGGCATTGTGCTGAACCCAGCCACCCCCGCATCGGTGGTGGAACCGGTGCTGGACTTAGTCGACCTGATCCTGGTCATGTCGGTTAATCCGGGCTTTGGGGGACAAAGCTTCATCACCTCGCAATTGGACAAAATCGCCACCTTGCGAAAAATGATCGACGCCACCGGGCGTGATATTGATTTGGAAGTGGATGGCGGAATCAATTTTGAAACCGCGCCGCAAGCAATTGCCGCCGGTGCCGATGTCCTGGTTGCGGGAACCGCCACATTCAAGGGTGGCCCGGACGCCTACGCAGACAATATCCGCCGCCTGCGCGGCGCATAAAGACAGTAACTGAAAGGCCGAATGCCCCTATGGAACCGGTCGCCCATCCCACAAGCCTGATAGGCCAGGAATTACGCCACGGCATTGCGCGACTTGCGCGCGCCACCGGTCTGTATGGATATTTGCTGTCCGGCGCTCGCCCCGGCGGTCCCAGCCGCAGCATAGCCGATCCTTGGGCGGGTGACCCCACCCGGGGGCGTGCCATTGCCTCAGGCCGCTATATCTTCGCTGGCACCACTCAAACGCCACAAGGCTCCCCCTGGGAGATTACCGATGCGCCCCAAGGATGGCTCAAGGAAGCCCATAGCTTTGGTTGGCTGCGGGATTTGGCAGCAGCAGGCGGTAGTGGCGACGATTCCTCCCGCAGTGCCCAAGCCCTGGTCGGGCTGTGGCTGGATTGGGACGCGACACAAAAGCCAGGAGCAGATCGCATTGCCTGGTCGGCTGCTGTAACGGGGCGTCGAGTGCGCGCCTGGCTCAATCACTGGAGCATGCTGATCGGCGGCGAAGGCGGCACATTGGGGCCAGAAATTCTGGACTCACTGGGTCGTCAGGTTCGTCATCTTGCCCTTGTCGCTGGAGCAGAGGGCGACGGAGAAGAACGCCTTACAGCCATTCTGGGTCTTGTTCAGGCCAGCCTTATGGTCCCAGCCTTCCATACCCGCCTGCCTAAAGCAATTGGCTTGATGGAGCGGGAATTGACCTATTCCATTCTGCCCGATGGCTGTCATGCCACCCGCAGCCCGCGCCTGCAATTTGAAGTCATGCGAGATCTGGTTGGTCTGAGGGAATTGTTCAGTGAGTTACAGGCCGAGGTTCCAATCTGTCTGATCACTGCGATTGACCGCATGGCCCCCGTCTTGCGCTTTTTCCGGCATGGTGACGGTGGCTTGGCCCTGTTCCATGACTCACGAGAAGGGGAATCCGCTGAAATAGATGCCGTGCTGGGGCGTGCCGATGCAAAGGGCCGTGCCCCGGCGCGGTGTCCTCATGGTGGGTTCGAACGTCTGGTGTCTGGTAAGTTGAATGTTATTATTGATGCCGGTGCCCCTCCAGGTGCGCCCTATGACAGCCATGCCCATGCTGCCCCCCTGGCATTGGAAGTCAGCTATGGGACGGAACGTTTAATCGTCAATTGCGGAGCGTCAAAAGTCATTGATGGCGACTGGGCCAAGGCGCAGCGCAGTACAGCGGCGCATTCCACGATTGGCGTGGAAGACACAAATGCCGACGAAATCAGCGATCAAGGGCGCATCGGTCGTCGACGTGCCAGCACGGTGGTTGAACGTAACGAAACAGATGGCGCCGTTTGGATCGACATGTCCCATGATGGGTATCTGAAACCCTTTGGCGTGACGCATCGCCGCCGCCTGTATCTGGCACCGGAAGGCACCGATCTGCGTGGCGAGGACAGGCTGGAAGGAACGGAAGGCCGAACCTTCACCCTGCGGTTCCATCTGCATCCCAAGGTGCAGGTCTCCCTGCTGTCGAATCATTCTGCTGCTCTGTTGAAAACACCCTCGGGCAGTGGCTGGCGATTGCGGGTCAGCGGAGCAGAAATGTCATTGGCCGACAGTATCTATCTGGGTGGGCCCCAAGAAACGAAACGCACCCAACAGATTCTGTTGACCGGGGTCACAGGCCCTGAGGGTGCGTCCGTGAAATGGGCGCTGCAGCGCGAAACCAAGCGTTAGAAAATCTCGAAAACCTGACCGGTCTGCAGTCCTTCAACACTCTTGGCATATCCCAGAGCAGCGATGGCGGCGGGAACCGGATTGTGCCCCCTGAAATACGGCCCGTAACCTTCCATTGATTCCAGAATCACGCCAG
>JARGPE010000266.1 GCA_029212835.1 Alphaproteobacteria bacterium
AAGGACTAAGAAATGTCGATTACGCCTGAGAAGAAAGCTGAATTGATTGGGACCTACCAAGCCAAAGAAGGCGATACCGGGTCTCCTGCTGTGCAGTGCGCCGTGTTGACGGAACGGATTAACAATCTGACCGAACATTTGAAGACCCATAAGAAGGACTTCCATTCTCGCCGTGGCCTGTTGGTTATGGTTGGGAAGCGCCGCCGGTTGCTGGACTACGTGAAGAACAAAAATGAAGCTGCGTACAAGGAGCTGATTGGTCAGCTTGGTGTGCGCCGCTAAGGCATTTTGGCTAAGGCGCGGTTCCCAAAAGGGACCGCGCCTTTTCGCTTATTGGGGGTTTCGCCCGGGCTGGCCAAGCCGGATACGACACGAAACCACCCCTCGGCAGATGTTTCTGTGGAGAGTGTAGATCACGCGGGACAGCGAAGGGATGTGGCGGTCGAGCCAACACCCCGCTAGACCGATCTGGGCCAAGACGTCGTGAGCGCCCAGGTTCCGCACTGATGATACGATCCCCTACTGACACGATGCCAACCGATAACGGGCAAGGGCCCGCTATCGTTGTATGACCGGATAGAAAAGGAAACTTTATCCACATGTTTACAATCCACAAAAAATCTATGGACTGGTGCGGTCGCACCCTGACGCTGGAAACCGGGCGCATCGCCCGCCAGGCTGACGGTGCCGTTCTCGCCACACTTGGTGAAACCTCCGTTCTCTGCGCTGTGACTTTCGCTAAGGCGGAAAAGCCCGGACAGGACTTTTTCCCACTGTCGGTTCACTATCAGGAAAGAACCTATGCCGCTGGTAAGATTCCTGGTGGGTTCTTCAAGCGTGAAGCGCGCCCTTCCGAAAAGGAAACGCTGACCTCTCGCCTGATTGACCGCCCGATCCGCCCGCTTTTCGTTGCTGGCTTTAAAAACGAAGTGCAGGTTGTTTGCACCGTTTTGAGCCATGACATGGAAAACGACCCGGATATGGTCGCAATGATCGGTGCTTCTGCCGCTCTGACGATTTCCGGTGCGCCTTTCATGGGCCCGATCGCCGGTATTCGCATCGGCATGATCGACGGCGAATTGGTGACAAACCCAACCATGTCGCAGATCAAAGACGACAGCAGTCTGGACCTGGTTGTTGCCGGGACCCAGGAAGGCGTCTTGATGGTTGAATCCGAAGCTGAAGAGCTGGACGAAGAAACCATGTTGAACGCCGTTATGTTGGCCCATCGCAGCATCCAGCCGGTGATCGACCTGATCATTGATCTGGCCGAATCCGCTGCGAAAGAGCCTTTCGATCTGCCTGCTGCAGATCCGAATGTCAGCGCCGTTGATGCTCGTCTGCGGGAACTGGCGATGGAGCCGCTGCGTGCAGCCTATGCCATCACCAAGAAGCAGGATCGTGTCGAAGCCGTTGGCAATGCCAAAAAGGCAGCGATGGCAACCCTGGAAGAAGAAGGCCTGGACGTTGCCCTGGCTGGGAAGCTGTTCAAGGATCTGGAGAAAGACGTCGTTCGCGGCAACATCCTGAAGACCGGTGAGCGGATTGATGGTCGTAAGACTGATCAGGTTCGTCCGATCATCTGTGAAGTTGGTGTTCTGCCTCAGGCGCATGGCTCTGCCTTGTTCACCCGTGGTGAAACCCAGGCCTTGGTCGTGACCACTTTGGGAACCGGCCAGGACGAGCAGATCATTGATGCCCTGGAAGGCGAATATCGTCAGAATTTCATGCTGCACTATAACTTCCCTCCATACTCGGTTGGGGAAGCCGGTCGCATGGGGCCTCCGGGTCGTCGCGAAATCGGTCATGGGAAACTCGCCTGGCGCGCGCTGAACCCGCTGATGCCGCCGAAGGAAGATTTCCCCTACACCGTGCGCGTTGTGTCGGAAATCACCGAATCCAATGGTTCGTCCTCAATGGCGACGGTTTGCGGTAGCTCAATGTCCCTGATGGATGCGGGTGTTCCACTGCCCAAGCCTTGTGCTGGGATTGCCATGGGCCTGATTAAGGAAGACAGCGGCGTTGCCGTTCTGTCAGATATCCTGGGGGATGAAGATCACCTGGGCGACATGGACTTTAAGGTTGCCGGGACTGCCGATGGCATCACCTCGCTGCAGATGGATATCAAGATCACCTCAATCACTGAGGAAATCATGAAGACCGCTTTGGCTCAGGCCAAAAAGGGTCGTATTCACATTCTGGGCGAAATGGCCAAGGCGATCACCAATGGCCGTGATGGCGTGTCACAAAATGCACCACGCATCGTGACCTTCCAGATTAACAAGGACAAGATCCGTGAAGTGATCGGGACCGGCGGCAAGGTTATTCGTGAAATTTGCGAAGTCACCGGGGCGAAGGTTGATATCGATGATGATGGCACGATCAAGGTTGCGTCTATCGATAACGAAGCCGGTCAGCGCGCTGTTGATTGGATCAAAGGCATCGTGGCAGAACCGGAAGCCGGTAAGGTCTATCGCGGCAAGGTCGTGAAGGTCATGGATTTCGGGGCATTCGTGAACTTTATGCCGGGCCGTGATGGTCTGGTACATATTTCCGAATTGCAGGCCGGTCGCACCGCTCAGGTAACCGATGTTGCCAATGAAGGCGATGAAGTCTGGGTTAAGTGCTTGGGCATGGATGAGCGCGGTAAGGTCCGCCTGTCAATGCGCAGTGCCGATCAGGAAACCGGTGCCGACATCGAAGACACGCTGGAAAAGCCTGAACGGGCCCCGCGTGACGATGCCGCCCGCCCACCACGTCGTCCGCGTCGTGACTAATCTCGTCGGAACTAAGTTTCGGACGTGATTTCGGAATAGATTAAGGAAGCGCCCGGGCTGGGAAACTGGCCCGGGCGTTTCTGTTATGACGCTAACGGGTACCGCCGGGGCGTTCGTGGTGATGGGGCCAGCCGGGGGCTGTATAGGGGCTGGGGCCACGGACATTTTCTTCGATGTCATAGCGCAGATGGACCGGCGGAAAGGCCCGTTGGGTGCAGTCCATCCGCTCACAGATGCGGCAGGCAACGCCGATCCCTGAGAACCGATCCGCATGGGTCAGGTCCAGCGAATCTGCATAGACGATATCTTTGGCATAGCGCACATCGCAGCCCATCCCGATGGATAGGACATTGCGTTGCGCCCCGAACCCAATCCCCCCCTTAACAATCGTGCGGGCAATACAGAAATAGGATGTGCCATCAGGCAGGCTGGAAACCTGGGCCTGAATCTGGCCGGGATTCAAGAAGGCGGAATAGATATTCCAGCGGCTGCAGGCCCCGCCATGGCGTGGAATCGGCAGGCCTGACAGGGTGAAGCGCTTGGAAATATTGCCGGCCAGATCGACCCGCAACATATGCAAAGGAATGCCGCGATCTGTTGGCTTGTTCAGGGTGGTCAGGCGGTGGCAGATTTGCTCAAACCCGGCCCGCCAACGGTGCTGAAGCAATTCAATGTCATAGCGGCAGTCGCGTGCACTGGCCAGAAATGCCTCATAGGGCAGCAACAGAGCGGCGGCGAGATAGTTGGCTAGAGCTATTCGTCCAAGAGTTCTGGCAGTTCCTTCCTTAAGTCCTGACTCCATCAGCAGCATGTCGATTACCGATCCGGCGGATAACAACGCGATTTGATGGGACATTTGAAAGGCCCGACTGGCCCCGCTGAGTCGCTGATTGATTTCCAATAGCTTCTGTTGCGGATGAAAGCGTCTGGTGATCGGTGGGTTGGCCTTTGGATCGGTAGAGGGTTCGATGAAATTGACCCGCACCTCATGGGCCTGGCGCAAATAATCTACCAGTGCATCCAGCGATCGGGCCGATCCACCCACAATGCCAATTTCCCGACGCACGCGATCCGCCTCATCCTCCAGATCCTGGAAGTAGTTGCTGTTGGCCTGAATGAAGTCGGAAACGATGTCAGAGGCTGATAACGTGCTGGCCCCAATGCCTCCCAATAGGCCACCCAGGGACATGCGCCCATCCGGATCATCGCCAGCAGAGGCGGCCAGACTGCGAGCATCCGTCAACGTCGTCTGATAGGCATCACAGACCCGCAGCAATGCACGGGCGGATTCAGGACTGACCTCTACCAGATCACGGACATCGGTGTTGCGAATGTCATAATCATCGAATAACGGGTCGCTCAAGGCTTCCATCACATCGCTATATAGTCGCCCCTCTTCTTCTTCCGCCAGTTGATCGACCGGAATCTCGAAATAGTCCGACAGTTTCATCAACAGCGGAACAGTCACCTTGCGCCGATTGTGTTCAATCAGATTGAGATAGCTGGCACTGACTTCCAGTATATCGGCAAGGGCCGCTTGGCTGAGAGATCGCTCTCGCCGCACTCGGCGGATTTTGGGTCCGACCTTCATCGCGTCCCGTGCGGCGGGTTGTGGACTGACCTGAGTGCCACGCTTGGCTGAGGTG
>JARGPE010000019.1 GCA_029212835.1 Alphaproteobacteria bacterium
GACGGAGAGTCTCAGGTCAATTTAGGGGGAAGCATATGGAAATTCAGAAAAACAAGTTTAAGGCAGCGTTGGCGGCAGGACAGTTACAGCGTGGCTTATGGAGCAGCCTGTGCAGCCCGATCGTAGCTGAAATTTTGTCCCGATCTGGTTTTGACTGGATTTTATTCGATGGCGAACATGCCCCTTCTGAAATAGCCGATCAGCAACCCTTGTTGCAGGCCGCAGCGGGCGGGACCGCGACGTCTGTTGTGCGCCCGGCCTGGAATGATGCAGTGATGATCAAGCGGGTTCTGGATATCGGGGCGCAATCGGTGCTGCTGCCCTTCGTGCAAACACCGGAAGAGGCACAAAACGCTGTGCGAGCCTGTCGCTATCCCCCGCATGGCATTCGGGGCGTTGGCGGGATGCATCGTGCCAGTGCCTATGGTCGAATCCAGAATTACGCGCAGAATGCGAATGACGAAATCTGTATCCTGGTCCAGGTCGAAACCTTGGAAGCGATGGGCCGGATTTCAGAGATCGCCTCGATCGACGGTGTCGATGGTGTCTTTATCGGGCCTGCGGACCTTTCTGCCTCCATGGGGCATCTGGGCAATCCGGCGCATCCCGACGTGCAGGACGTCATCAAACAGGCCGCGCAGAAAATCCTGGCCGCTGGCAAGGCCCCCGGCATTCTGGCGACCACCGCTGTGGATGCGAAACGCTATATCGATTGGGGCTTCCTGTTTGTTGCCTGCGGGATGGATTTAAAACTGTTGGTGAAGGGCGCGGACGATTTGTTGGCGGAGGTGAGTTGAGGCGCAAAACTGCGTGATCGTCATGTCATTGGCATTTTGCGCATTCCCAGGCTCTGGAATGTTTCCGAGCCGTATAACAAGGTCTTTGTGAACCAGGAGTAGGGCTGACCCATAAGGGTTAGGGGCAGCTCTCGCTGGGATGAAGACATAGTGCGGGCACTTTTCAAGACACTCCCCAATGTCACTACGGGTTAAATCCCTTGCAAAAGGTTAAACGTAATTCATAATTTTGCATTCAAAATTCAAATTCTGCTGTGGCTGCTAATACGTATCCTGATCTGACGCGATTAGACGGCTTAGAAAAAGAAGAGAAACGGGAGCGAATGATGACCTTGGTGACGGGGGATATGACCGAGTTGCAGATGAAGCTGGCCCGGGAGATTGAGGGAGATGTTGCCTTCGACTCCTTCACCTGGGGGCGCTATGCGACCGATGCCTCGGCTTATCAGATGACGCCGATTGGTGTCGTGCGCCCCAAGACCAATGACGATATCAAGGCGATCTTTGGTCTGGCGCAGGAGGCTGGCGTGCCGGTCACGGCGCGGGGCGGCGGCACATCGCAATGCGGCCAGACGGTCAATTCGGGCCTGATCCTCGATTGCTCCTATCACATGAATAAGGTGCTGGACGTTGACCCTGGCGCACAGCGGGCGGTGGTCCAGCCAGGCATCGTGATGGATGATCTGAACCGACAGCTAAAGGCGCATGATCTGTGGTTTGCTGTTGATGTCTCAACCTCGTCCCGGGCGACGATTGGCGGCATTACAGGCAATAATTCCTGTGGCGGGAGGTCGCTGCGCTATGGGCCAGCGCGGGACAATATCCACGCGATCAATGCGATTCTGGCCGATGGCAGTGATCTGCGGTTTGAGGCTCTGTCGGATACGGGCACTGCAACTCGGTCTGCGATCTTTGATGCCTTGCTGGATCTGGGCCGCGACCATGCCGACCTGATTGAACGATCCTTTCCCAAGCTGCAACGGCGGGTCGGAGGCTATAATATAGATGCCCTGACACCCCAGGCAGCGCCACAGAACTTGGCCCATCTGCTGGTTGGATCTGAAGGCACATTAGGGTTCTCCAAGGAAATTGAAATCAAGCTATGGCCCGTTCTGGGGACACGGGTGATGGGCGTCTGTCATTTCGGTTCCTTCCACCGGGCGATGCAGTCGGCACAGCATCTGGTTACCCTTAATCCCATCGCCGTGGAATTGATTGATCGCACTATGGTCGGGCTGGGGCGCGAGATCCCGATGTATGCAAAAACCCTGGATCAAGTGGTGCGGGGCGATCCCGCCGCTTTACTGGTCGTGGAATTTGCTGAAGAAACCCTGGCGGCCAATCAGCAAAAGCTGAAAGAGCTCAATCAGGTCATGGGTGATCTGGGCTATGACTGGCGCAACAACGGCGATGATTGGGGCGGCGTTGTGGAATTGGAAGATATCCCGACCCAATCCGCCCTGACAGAGGTGCGCAAAGGCGGCCTAAACATCATGATGTCGATGAAAGACGCCCGCAAACCCGTCTCCTTCGTGGAAGATTGCGCCGTGCCGCTGCCACATTTGGCCGATTATACCAAACGCCTGACGGAGGTGTTTGAGAAGCACGGCACAACCGGCACCTGGTATGCCCATGCCTCTGTAGGCTGTCTGCATGTGCGGCCCTTGTTGAATCTACGCCTGGATAAGGATCTGAAGGCGATGCGCGCCATTGCCGAAGAAGCCTTTGAGATGGTGCGGGAATACAAAGGATCCCATTCCGGCGAGCATGGAGATGGGCTGGTGCGGTCTGAATTCCATGAGGCTATGTTTGGGTCAGACATGGTGGCTGCCTTCAATCGGGTGAAGGATCTGCTGGACCCGACAGGATTGCTCAATCCCGGCAAGATTGTGCGCCCACCCAAATTCGATGACAAAACTCTGCTGCGCTATAATCCAGATTATCAGGAATCAGCCCTGAAACCGGCCCTTAACTGGTCAGCCTTTCCCGGCGCGGCGGGCGGATTCCAGGGTGCTGTGGAGATGTGCAACAACAATGGTGCCTGCCGCAAATTGACCGGCGGGGTCATGTGTCCGTCCTATCGGGCGACACGGGACGAGCGGGACGTGACACGAGGTCGGGCGAATACGTTGCGCCTTGCTCTCTCGGGACAGCTTGGCCCAGATGCTTTCACCAGTGAAGAAATGCAGGAGACGATGAAATTCTGCACCTCCTGCAAGGCGTGCAAGAATGAATGCCCGACCGGTGTTGATATGGCCCGCATGAAGATTGAGGTTCAGAATGCGCGCGTCGCCAAACATGGCCCCAGCCTACAGGACAGATTGATTGGTCATTTGCCCCGCTTTGCCCCCATCGCGGCGCGGCTACCCTGGTTGTTTAATCTGCGCAACACCCTGCCGGGCCTCGCGAAGCTGCTGGAGGGCAGCACCCACTTCACCGCCAAGCGCAAGCTGCCCTCCTGGCGGTCGGATGCCTTTCAGGATTTGGAAATCGATGAAGGCGTGAACAAGACGGGACGGGAGGTCGTGCTGTTGGTGGATACCTTCACCCGCTATTTTGACCCCCAGATCGCGCGGTCAGCCCTGGCCGTGTTGCAGGCGGGCGGCTATCGCGTGCGCCGCCCGAACGGAGAGGGCGCGCAGTCAGCACCGCTGTGTTGTGGACGCACCTATCTGTCAGCGGGCATGGTAGACCAAGCCCGCAGACGGGCGCAGCATATGGCGCAAACCCTGGCGCCGTTCATACGGCGCAAGGTCCCGATCATCGGGCTGGAACCCAGTTGCCTGCTGTCCCTGCGGGATGAATTCGCCGCCCTGCTGCCACCCAAGGATATCGAAGGCCTGGCTGAGTCCGCCTTCCTGATTGAGGAGTTTTTGGCGGAGGAACAAAAGGCCGGAACGCTGTCCCTACCGTTGCAGCCCATCACCAAAAAGGTCCTGCTGCATGGCCATTGTCATCAGAAGGCCTTCAATGCCCTAACCCCGGTCCAGACGGTCTTGAAACTGATCCCCGAGCTTGAGGTGGAGGTTATCGAGACCAGTTGTTGTGGTATGGCCGGTGCCTTTGGCTATGGCGTGGAAACCTATGATATCTCCCAGAAAATGGCGGAAGCCGCCTTGCTGCCCAAGGTTCGGGCGGCGGATGCAGATACGGTGATTGTGGCTGACGGAACCTCCTGCCGCCACCAAATCGCCGATGGGGCACAGCGCAGCGCCATCCATGCCGTCACCCTGTTGCATCAGGCGCTGATCACAGCGGGGGCACGCCCATGACCCCAGAACTCATTCCCCGTCGGGCGCTGCATGATGAATTGGCTGATCGCATTCGCCAGATGATCATTGAGGGTGACCTGCAGGCCGATCAGAAGGTGCCGGAAAAAGACCTCTGCGCCCGGTTTGGCGTCTCGCGCACCCCGCTGCGTGAAGCCCTGAAGGTTCTGGCCAATGATGGCTTGTTGGTGCTGACCCCCAATCGCGGCAGCACCGTTGCCGGGGTGACGGAACAGGATATCCAGGATGTGTTCCCAGTGATGTCTGCGCTGGAATCCTTGTCTGGCGAATTGGCTGTTCAGAACATGTCGGATGTCGCGATTGCAAAGCTACAGCAGACCCATGCGGCCATGGTGAAGGCCTACCGCGCAAAAGATCTGCCGTTGTATTTTCGCCTGAACCAGGAAATCCATCGAGGAATTTTACAGGGTTCCGGCAATGCCGCCCTGATTGCGGTTTATGATTCCCTGAATATCCGCATTACCCGCATGCGCTATGTCGCCGATATGACCAAGGACCGCTGGGCACAGGCTGTGGCGGAACATGTCGTCATGATGGATGCGCTGACCAACCGCGATGGCAACCTGCTGTCCGAAGTCCTGCGCCACCACCTTGAAAACAAACGTGAGACTGTTCTGCGCTGGGTGCAGAAATCAAAGAAGACCAAAGTTAAATAAAGCGGTCAGGCTGGAATCGCGGCCTCTGCTTTAGGCATGAAGGGGCGGACCGCCGCGATGGCGCGGGCAACATAGTCTTCCTTCTGTCCAACTGGGGCGACATAGTGGATGGCGGCTTCGGCGGCCTCAATTCCGGCGGCCCGCATCAGAACCCACGTCGCCAGATATTGGGAGGCCAGGCATCCGCCCGCCGTCGCGATATTGCCATCGGCATAAAAGGGCTGGTCCAGAACCGTCACCCCCGCTTCAATCACCCAGGGCTTGGTTGTCAAATCGGTGCAGGCAGGGCGGTCGCCCAGCAATCCCAGTTTTGACAGTAGTAAGGTTCCCGAACATTGGGCACCGATTAGCTGACGCGTCGGGTCCAATTGAATATGCGCCAGTAGTGCAGTGTCTTTTGCAATGTCGCGGGTTTTCATACCACTGCCGATCAGGACCGCATCGGCCTCTGTTGCAAAACTCAATGGTTTTTCGGCCTGAACGGTAACGCCATTCATGGAGGTGACGGTTTCAGTTGGGCAGGTGATATAGGCTTTCCAGCCTTTGGGCCGCATCCGGTTCAGAATGCCCGCCGCGATGAAGGAATCCAATTCGTTGAATCCATCAAATGTCAGCACTGCGATCTGCATGACCTTCTCCTATACGAATTGTTTCCATCGGAAAGCAGGCTAGGGTGATCTTTTCTCACCGGCAATCGCTAGAATGTCACCATGACATTAAAAACCTGACAGCAAATGCGCGTTGTTACGCACGAAACTGAAGAGAAAATGTATGTCTAAAAGAGAATGAAGTTATCTAGGTGTCGCGAAGCAAACGACGTGTTTAGTCCCGGCATGTGATGGTTCAAACTTAATGAAAACCAGGACCTAAATCATTCAATTACCGCGAATTATTTTAATTAAGCCACTGTATCCTGATAAAATAGAAATAAGAAACATCACAAGAGAAGCATACAAAGCATACCGGCCTACAAAATAAAAGATTAAATCATCGAAATCGTTCCCCTGCTTTATTACATTCCCATCTGGACATATTCCCCATAAAATCAGAAGTACTAACGATGTAATTAGGCTGATAAAACCAGGACGATTCTCATCTTTTGTTACTCGATACACAAATGCCTGCACAATTTTCCACAACGCATACACTGGTAAGGACACTGCTATAATAGTTAATATAAATTGAATCATGACGCCCCCACCCCAGAATGCACGTAATAGTGCACTACATCTGAGGCGCGAATCAAGCACTTAAAGAGGGCTTTCTCAGAGAAATAACACGGCCATTTAGGAAGCTCCGTATCTGAAAAAGCTGTTTGATAGAATTTATAGGTCACGTCTTTAAAGGCAGTGATCAAAAATCACGAGCCAAAGATGTGTTGCGGCAATGATTATGAATGATTAGACAATATTAAGAATCATTCGCATCTGGACCAGGCCTCTTGCGTCGCGGCAATGACTTGAAACCCGACCATCGTGTCCCTCTTGGTCCAGAAGGAGCCAACGGCATTGAGCCAGGACATGACCCATCTGACTCTCTTTGTGATGCATCGTCGTGCGCTTGTGAACTATGCCAGCAGCATTGTCGGCACGCGCGCGCAGGCAGAGGATGTGGTTCAGGAAGCCTGGCTTCGTTTTGACGATGCCTCCAAAGGCCGCCTTCTGGACGATGCAACCGGATATCTTTACCGGATAGTTCGCAATCTGGCGCTGGATGGTAGGCGGCGTATGAAGCGCGAAAACCAGTATATCTCAAACGATGATTACGAAGCGACGGTCGAGGTTTGCCAGGATGGCATCCCCACGCCGGAAACGGTCGCCCTGTATCGGGACGAATATGCAGTGGTCATGGCGGCCCTGGCGGAATTGCCAGAGCGCACCCGCATCGCTTTTGAAATGCACCGGTTCGGCGATGCCAAATTGCGCGAGATTGCGGTTGCCCTAAACATCTCTCTTCCCTTTGCGCACAGGCTGGTTGCCGATGCCGTACAGCATTGCAAGGAGCGGCTTGGATGGTCATAACCATCCTCATGTCAGGTGTTTTTTGAGAAAATGTGGGGCCGAATGCGTTGTATGTATAGAACGCCCCGCGACGATCATGGACGATCTGTCCAGATTTGGTCTGGGTTAAGGGTATGGCATGGCTGAGAATGAAATTCCCGATAAGAAACAGGCGTCACGGCAGGCAACGGAATGGATGATCCTGCTGAAAGACGACCCGGATGACGCCGCCGTAAATACCGCCTTTGAGGTCTGGCTGAGCACGCACCCGGTCAATAAGGCCGCATGGCAGGATATGCAACGCGCGTCTGAGGCTATGGATCAGGCGGTGCCAGTCTATGCGGATAAATGGCAGCCAATGCTGGCAGATATGCGCCGGGAGAAGGGAAAAATCCCGTCTGTATCGACCCCCGTCTCACAGAATGCACGCCCGGAAGCCTTACGTTTCGCCTCACATCATGGAGCTAGGCGTATCCGTCGTCGCCAGGTCTTGGCATTTGGCGCTGTTGCGGCCGCGGCCTGTCTTATGCTGGCAGTCGTTGGGCCTGACCTATTACAGAATTTGCGCTCGGACTATGCGACTGGCACGGCGGAAACCAGAACTGTGCGCCTTGCGGATGACAGCATGGTAACTCTGGCCCCGGAAAGCGCGATTTCCGTCACATACACGCCCGGTGACCGGCAAATCCAGCTTCTGGCGGGAGAGGCCTATTTTGATGTCTCCCCCAACCCGGGCCGTCCTTTCCAGGTGGGGGTTGAGGCCGTCACTGTTACCGTGCTCGGCACCGCCTTTGACGTTCGGCGCGGAGTGAATGAGACGGATATTGCGGTTTCACAGGGAGTGGTGCGCGTGGATGCAGGGGCGGTCGATCCCCCCGTGACTGAAACCCTAACCGTGGGACAGGCCGTTCGTGTCAATGCGTCGGGCCATGCCAGGCGCAGCGATGGCCCGGTACAGCAGGTTGCCGCCTGGCGGCAAAACCAGCTTATCGCCCGCGATGAGCCGTTGGGCATCGTCGTTGATCAATTGCGCCGTTATTACACTGGTAAAATCATCGTCACCGATGATGCCCTGGCTGCGCAATCTGTCACTGGTGTTTATAACCTCGCCGATCCAGTTGAGGCGCTGCGAGGGATTGCACGGGCCCAGAACGCCGTGGTCCGGCGTATCACGCCTTGGCTTATCGTGGTTTCCAGGTCCTAAAGGCGACTGATTTTATATTTTTTCAGAAAATCCAAACTTTTTTGAGAAAACCCCCTTCTGCCGACGTTCCCTCTATAGAGACGATATTGCGACGCATTCTCAACATAGACTGTATGCGGTCGCTATCGAAATGACACTTGAAGGCGGAGATTTATTGCGATGATGGGGGTGAATAATAAGGCATGTGCTGGCAATCGGGGAATGGCTCTGGCCGCCGCACTGATGGTAACAACGGCTCTGGTGACGCCCTTTGCAGTGTCCCCGGCACTGGCACAACAATCCATGGCGGCGGCGCCCAAAGTCGCCCAGCTTCAAGGGGAACAGAATTTTGATATTCCGGCCCAACCCCTGACCGACGCCTTGGTCGCCTTTGGCCAACAATCCGGCGTTCAGGTCACTGTGGACGGCACAGTGGCCCGAGACGTCTCAGCCCCCGCCGTGCAGGGCACAATGACCAGCGAACAGGCGTTGCGCCAACTCCTGGCCGGCAGTGGCCTTATCTATACGATGTCGGGATCGACGGTCGCTATTGAGCGGCCAGCAGTGCAAGGGGCTGACGGCACCATCGTGCTTGATCCAGTTACAGTGGAAGGTCAGACGGGCACGATGGGCCAAGCGCAAATTGGAAACCTGCCGCCAGCATATCCAGGCGGTCAGGTGGCGCGGGGTGGACATATGGGGTTACTAGGAAATCAGGATGTTTTTGATACCCCGTTCAGCGTAACAAGTTACACCTCTGAATTGATTGAAAACCAGCAGGCGAAAACCATCGCGGATGTTGTACAGAATGATTCATCAGCTTATTCGATCAACGCTGAAAGAAGTCCGACCAACACAATAGCCATTCGCGGCTTTAATACAGGCGGTAACGGTGGGCCGCTTTACGATGGCATGGATGGGTTATCCCATCGGCGATTTTCTACCGTAGAGAATCTGGAGCGTGTGGAGATTTTTAAAGGCGCCAATTCTTTACTTACCGGCGCTGTCGGCAGGGTTGGTGGGACGGTGAACCTGGTTCCTAAACGACCGCTGGAGACGTCATTAACGCAACTGACAGCGACCTATGAACCAGAGTCTCGCGGTGGCCTTCAGGTGGATGTCAGCCGTCGTTTTGGGGCGGATGATAAGTTTGGTGCGCGATTTAACGGGGTCTTTCAGGATGGAGAATCTGTACCTGAAAACAACGCCGATCAATTGAAGGAAGCCAGTCTGGCGATGGACTTTCGGTCGGATGCATTCAGAACCAGTGTCATTCTGGATTACTCTGGAAGGGAACTTGAGGCGGCTAATCAATTGTTTAACAATGTTGTATCTGTTCCAGATGCTCCAGATACCGGGGCGGCTGTACAGCAACCCTGGGAAGTCACAAACAATGACTTCATTCGGGGACTTGTGCGGATGGAGTATGACTTTGCGGAACACTGGATGGTTCACGGAGCTTTAGGGGCCACGGATTTTGATGGATCCTTTCTGCGCACGACCGGCGCGGGGTTAACGGGATCTGGAGACTTCACTCAAACTGCCAGAGAACAACGTGATGTAGAATCGAATGTTTCAGGATCGCTTGGCGTCAAAGGCCAGTTCGTGACGGCATCGGTTACGCATCAATTGTCCTTTGAGACGACGCGTGTAGAAACGGAAAGTGGAAGAGACAGGCAGAACATCGCAGGGTATTCCATCACCTCGAACATCTACAACCCTGTCTTTACGTCGCGACCTGGTTATACGCCTCTTTCCGGCAGCGTTCCTACGACCAACAGGGGCGTTGTAGAGTCAACTGCAGTTGCCGATGTATTGGGCTTTTTTGATGATCGTGCCCTGCTTACCTTGGGGGTGCGCAATCAAAGAGTAAGTGCGGATAACATAAGTGCGACGACCGGTCTGACAACCAGTTCCTATGATGAATCGGAACTAACGCCTGCCATTGGGTTGGTTATCAAGCCACAACAATCTTTTTCTGTTTATGGAAATTACATTGAATCCCTTGAACAAGGGGCTACAGCCCCAAGCACGGCGTCTAATGCTGGAGAAGTGTTTGCGCCTGCAGTGACCAAGCAAATGGAGTTTGGTGTAAAATACGATATGGGAAAGTTGGGGGTGACGGCAGGCGTTTTTCAACTTGAACAGCCCAGTGGATTCACCGATGCCAGCAACACATTTTCCATAGATGGCGAACAACGCAATCGTGGTGTGGAATTAAGCGCATTCGGCCAGGTAACGCCAGATGTTCGCCTGCTGGGTGGTGTGACGTATCTGGATGCGGAACTGATTAAAACACAGAACGGCACCAATGACGGGAATAAAGCTGTTGGTGTCCCTGAATTCGCAGCCGTTTTGGGGATGGAGTGGGATACGCCGTTCGTGGACGGGCTTACCTTAAGTGCCCGTGGCAACCATATGGGTGGACAATATATCGACAGCGGTAATACGAAAAAGATTGAATCATATAATTTGTTCAGCATCGGCGCGCGGTATGAGCAAAAGATAGAGGATCAGGATTTCATCTTCCGCGCCAATGTCAGTAATCTGTTTGACGAGGATTACTGGATCACATTTCCCGGGGGCTCAAACCTGCTGTATTATGGTGCCCCAAGAGTTATTTCACTCTCTGCCACCATGGAATTCTAATGCATTCCATAATGTTATGGGGTCTGCGCTCGGGTCTTTTCAATGTGGCCTCCCGTCTCATAGCCGGTGTGTTTGTCGGGTATGCAGTGGCAGTGGCGTTCTCTGTTTGGTTGTCATTTGTACTGCCGATGCAGCGTGCTGATGCTGTGGCAACCGGCATACTGGTTAGCTTTGCAGCATATACGCTTGTGATCCTGTGGGCCTTTGGTGTTGGGTCGCACAAGCGCACGTGGACCGGATTGTTATTGATTGGCATAGCCTGTGGCGCATTTGCATGGCTGGCGGCACCAACGGTGAGTTCATGAAAAACGCTTTTCGTCAATCCATGGGATGGTTGCACACATGGGCCGGGCTGGTTGTGGCTTGGGTTCTTTTCTTTATCTTTCTGACTGGCAGTGCGGGGTACTTCGATACAGAAATTGATCGCTGGATGCAGCCGGAACGTCCCTTGGTGCAGGGGTCGATGACTGCACAGCGCGCCATCGCTGTCAGTCGCGAACGGTTGGAAGAACTTGCGCCAGATGCGGAGCGCTGGTTCATCACCTTTCCCAGTTACCGTGCACCAGAACTGCGGCTCTTTTGGCAGAAACATCCGGGCGGTGACGGGAAACCCGGATCAAGCGGTGTTTTGAAACTAGATCCTGATACTGGTGAAACGCTTGATTACCGCAAGACAGGTGGGGGGCAGCTACTGTATCGAATGCATTGGCGACTTCACTATTTGCCTGTCCGTGCCTCTGAATGGATAGTCGGCATTTGCACGATGTTCATGTTGGTTGGAATCGTGACGGGCGTGATCGTTCATAAGCGGATATTTCGTGATTTCTTCACCTATCGACCTGGAAAGGGACAGCGTTCGTGGCTTGATATGCATAATGTTCTGGGTGTCCTGGCGTTGCCGTTTCACGTGATGATTACGTATTCAGGATTGGTGTTTATTGCGTATCTGTACATGGCACCTGTGATCTCAGCCAGCTATGGGGTTGGTGATAATGCGCAGGACGAATTCTTCGAAGAATTGTTGCGGCGGCCTGATAACGAAGGGCGAGCCGGAGTCAAAACTGAATTGGTGCCGTTATCACCAATCGTTGCCCAAGCAGAACGCCGCTGGGGTGAACGAAACGTGCGTTACTTGGATATCCTTAATCCGGGTGATCAGAATTCCCGTGTGATAGTTGGAAATGAATGGCAAACGCCCATACGTCGTCCGAAGACAATGATATTCGATGGTGGCAATGGGGCGTTGTTGCAAGCAAATGATGGCGTATATTCCGCGCCCCTTGCCGTCCGGGATGTTATGCTCGGCCTACACGAAGGCCTGTTCGCCGGTCCAATTTTGCGTTGGATCTACTTCCTGTCGGGCTTGATGGGCACGGCGATGATCGGGGCCGGACTGGTGCTGTGGACAACGAAGCGCCGGGCGAAGAGCGGCGATACGGTCGGTTTTCGGCTGGTCGAGCGATTGAATATAGGCACTATCGTCGGTCTGCCCATTGCCATCGCTGCATATTTCTGGGCCAACCGGTTGATCCCCGTTGGGATCGAGGGCCGCGCGGCATGGGAAGCGCATGCGATGTTCATTTTCTGGGCGGTGATGCTGGCGCATGCCTTCATCCGGCCCGCTCATCGCGGTTGGGTCGAACAGTTATGGATAGCTGCCGGTGCGTTTGGCCTGCTGCCGCTTTTGAACGCGCTGACAACCGATAAGCATCTGGGGGCGACTCTGCCTGCAGGGGTATGGGAACTGGCTGGTTTTGATCTGACAGTTCTGGTGTTTGGCTTAGCTTTCACCGTCACCGCCTGGCGGATCAGTTGTCGTCGTCGGTCTGATCAGGGTGTTGGCACAAAAGGCTGGATCACTGCGCGTCAAGAAACGGAGGCTGCCGAGTGATCACTCTGTTGGCCTTTATCCTCGCGATCATTGGTTTTGCTTCGTTGGCGCTGTCGATGCACAGGCATCATCGCGATCTGTTTGGCCACCCGCCATCGCGTGTATGGTCTGTGGCATTTACCCTGATCGGCTGGTGCCTGCTCCCGCTGTCCTTCTGGGCCTGTATCATCGCATCTGGATGGGCCATTGGCCCCGTCGTTTGGATCGGGTTCCTGACCCTTGCAGCGCTTATTATCATATTGGCACTTACATTCGGCCCCGGATACTCGCGGGCGCACCAGGGTAAAAAGTTGTGACACCTCGCTTTGGGATTTCGGCTTTGGCCGGTCGACCCGCTTGGTCGTCACGCAGCAGGCACGCCAGCCAAATCGCCAGCCAGCCTGCTGCCTCTTTGTTGCTTATCGGTCTGGTTTCTGCGCGTGCTTTCCTTCCCTATTGTGATGATCCGGCCGGATCATCAATACTATCTTAAAAATATTGCTTACCACTTTGACATCATGATGATTTCGTTGCTTTCTAGCGCTTGCGAAATCAACGTATGGCAATTTAGGGATTTGTTATGGCACGGCATGAGATTGAGTATCTGGGCAAGGCGGACATTGATGCGATTGCGTTGACGGATGAGGAAATACTGGCGGCGATTGAACAGGGATTGATCGCAGCCGGGCAGGGTAAAACGGTGATCGAACCCCGCATGCATCTGACCCCCGATCCGGCCTTCAATGGACATTTCAATGTGCTGCGTGGTTATGTCGAGCCGCTTGGCTATGCCGGGGTGAAGATCGTTGGCGATTATGTCGATAATTATAAGCAGGGACTGCCGTCGGAACTGGCGCTGTTGAATTTATTCGATCCCCGCACCGGCATGCCTAAGGCGGTGATTGATGCAGCCGGGATCACCGATATGCGTACGGGCGCCTTGACGGCATTGGGCGCAAAATGGCTGGCGCCGAAGAACCCGCGTGTGCTGGGTCATGTTGGGGCCCGTGGCACGGCCTATTGGAATGTCCGCTTGTTGGATCATCTGTTTGATTTTGAAGAGATCCGCGTCCATTCCCGCCGCAAGGAAAGCCGCGATGCCTTTGGCGAGAAGTTAAGTCAGGATCTGGGTAAGAAGGTTATCGTTACCGAAGACTGGGAAACCTGCCTGAAAGATGCCGATATCATGATAGAGGCAACCCGGCTGAACGAGCCGACGCCAATGTTCCAGCGGTCCTGGGTGAAGCCCGGCACGCTGGTCGTTCCCTATGGCACGATGAGCAGCCTGCCACTGGATTTCACCGATGGTTTCGATAAATTTGTGATGGATGATCTGGGCCAGATGCGCGCGGGCAGCCTGGGCGCGCTGCGTCCACAAATCAATGCGGGCAAGATCAGCGAGGAAAGCTTTTATGCAGAAATCGGGGAAATTGCCGCCGGCCTGAAACCGGGCCGCGAGTCGGATGAGGAGACGATCCTGTTCTGGCATCGCGGCATGTCGACGGGCGATATCGCGCTGGGGGCGGCCATTCTGGAAAAGGCCCGCAAAATGGGTGTGACGCAGAACCTGCTCTATCGGGAAGACTGACATGTCCACACTGGTTCTGAACGGCACATCCCTGACCGTTGACAGCCTGGCGGAAGCAGCAACAACAGATCACCCGTTAAGTCTTGATCCGGCATCCGTGACGGTCATGACCAAGGCCCGCCGCCTGATCGACCGTGCGATTGAAGATAAAATCCCGGTCTATGGCGTCACTACCGGTCTTGGTGCCCGGGCGAAGGAAGTTCTGGACGCCAAAACCCTGGCGGATTTTTCGCAACAGACGCTGTTGGGGCGCGCCCATGCGGTGGGGCAACCAGATCGGGTTGAGGCCATTCGCGCCAGCATGATCGTGCGGTTGAATACTTTGCTGAAGGGCTATTCCGGGGCCAGTCCCGCCGTGGCACAGCATCTTCTGGCCTGCCTGAATGCTGGGCTGACGCCGGTGGTGGGGGCGTTGGGCTCCATCGGGGCGGCGGATTTGATTCGTAATGCGACGATTGGACTCTGCCTGACGGGCCAGGGGCAGATGCAGACCGCGGATGGTCAGGTTGGTCCTGCCGCGAAGATGATGCGGGATCATGGCATTGAGCCTCTTGTTCTGGGGCCGCGCGATGGACTGGCACTGGCCAATCATTCCAGTTGCGCTGCTGGGGCTGCAGCCCTTGCCTTGGCAGAGGCCCAGATCGTTTTTGACGCCGTACAGACAGCAGGGGCACTGTCGATGGAGGGATTTCGCGCGAACCTGTCCCCGATCTCAGATGGTGTCCTGGGGGCCAAACCTCTGCCGGGGCAAACTCGTGCGGCGGCTGATCTGCACGCCAAACTGAAAGGCAGTCCGCTGTATCAGGACGGCACGGCGCGTCGTCTGCAGGACCCGATCTCCATTCGGAACATTCCCCAAATTCATGGCACATTGGCCGCAGCGCTGGATGTTGCGCGGATCACGGTGGAAATTGAACTGAACGGGTCCAGCGATAATCCCATCACCCTGTTGGCAGAAGACCGGATCGTTTCCGGCGGGGCCTATTTCACAGCGGAACTGACCCATGTGGTAGAAGCGATCAGCCGTGCCTTCGTGCATGTCGCGGTTGCCCAGGTCGCGCGGATGTCCAAACACCTTAATCCGGTATTCAGCGATCTGCCCACCTTCCTGGCAAAGCCGGAAAGCGGCTCCAACGGGTTCGCGCCGGTAATGAAGGTTGCGGAATCCTTGCTGTCGGAATTGCAGCACGCGGCGCAGCCTGTGGTCCTGTGGCCCAGCATCAATGCCAATGGGGTGGAAGATTGTTTGACCAATTCCCCCACGGCAGTCCGTGCACTGGCACAGGTGATTGATAACGCTCGCATGTTAACGGCAATTGAACTGATCGTGGCGGCACAGGCGGTGGAGTTGCGCGGAACATCTGATCAGATGGGGCCGTGGCTGACCGAAAGCCTTGCGCGGATTCGCGAAACCTCCGCCCCTTTGACCGAAGACCGACCTTTGGCCGCTGATATCATGGCGCTTGCCGCACGCATCGCCAATGGAGACTTGCAGGAGGGGCGCTGATTTTGAGCGACTTACAGGCCATCATCGACCAGATCGTTACCGATATGGGGCAAATCCCAGATCGGGGGAAGGTCGCGACCTATATTCCAGGGCTTGCTTGCGCGGACCCGTCGCGTTTCGGCATCGCGGTGACGACGGCTGATGGCGAGATGCTGACCGGAGGGGATGCCCAGATGGGGTTTTCCATCCAATCTATTTCCAAGGTTTTCTCGCTGACCCTGGCGCTGGGCAAGATTGGGGATCACTTGTGGAAACGGGTTGGGCGGGAACCATCGGGCTCTGCTTTTAACTCCATTGTTCAGTTGGAACGTGAAGCGGGCATCCCCCGCAATCCCTTCATCAATGCGGGCGCAATTGTCGTGAATGACGTCAATCTGGCGGGTCATCATGCGAAGGAAGCGATTGGGGAAATCATCCGCTTCATGCGCTATCTGTCCGGCGATGACAGCATTACAATCAATGACGAGATTGCGAAGTCAGAGGCGGAGACAGGCTTTCGCAACATCGCTTTGGCCAATTATATCCGGTCCTTTGGCAATCTGGAAAATCCTGTGGACCGCGTGCTGGGCACCTATTTCCATCAATGCGCCAGAGAGATGAATTGCTGTCAGCTTGCTTTGGCTGGGCGGTTTCTGATGCTGGACGGGCGTCATCCCGACGGTGGCTATGTTGTTTCTCAGGCCCGGGCGCGGCGTATCAATGCCCTGATGCTGACCTGCGGTCATTATGATGCCTCTGGCGATTTCGCCTTCCGCGTTGGTATGCCGGGAAAATCCGGCGTTGGCGGTGGTATTCTGGCCATCGTCCCGGGCAAGGCCTCGATCGCCGTCTGGTCGCCGGGTCTGAACGAGGTGGGTAATTCCAAACTGGGAACCATCGCCCTGGAACGCCTGTCCACCGCCATGAACTGGACTGTATTCACTGCAGGTCAGTGATCAAAATGTCGGGGGCGTGCAGGCGCTGACGATGGTGCAGGGGGTATCGCCGGGGTTGCGAAAACGGTGGGCCAGGCGGCTGTTGAACAGATAGGCGTCGCCTTTGTTCAACAGGCGGGTTTCTGTGCCGACCGTGATTTCGATCTGACCTTCGATGATGATGCCGGCTTCTTCTGCTTCATGGCTGTAGAGTTCCGGTCCAGTATCGGCGCCCGGCGGGTACTGTTCATACAACATTTGCAGGGTACTGGCCCCGGCACCGCCAACCTGCAGGAAGCTGATCGTCTTAGCGGCCTCCGGTGGGGCACCCCGTTTGATTTCCGGATTGATTTCGCCAAGCTCCGCGCGGGTGAAATGCCATTTCACGCCATCGGTCGGGGTCTCTTCAAAAAAAGCGCCCAGTGAGATTTTCAGCCCGGAGAGGATCTTCTTGAGAGTCGCGACAGAGGGGCTGGTGCGATTCTGTTCGATCATCGAAATCATTGATCCCGTCACCCCGGCGACCGTCGCCAATTGCCGCTGAGACAGGTCTTGTGCCTCGCGAAAAGCCTTCAGCCGTGCCCCGATGTCAACATCCCGCACCCACTCTCTCCTTCTTGTATCCTGTCCCTAAGGTGATATTGCAGATTACCTGTCGCAGTGATAAATATATTGAGCAATTGTTATGCAATGTCGACTATGATTTTTGACAGATGATGATTTTCGACAGGTGGCGCGAAAGGCGCCCTTAAACCCAAAGGAACTGAAGTATGCAGAACAAGGATATTGAAGCGCGGCGTGTCGATGCGATTTCTCGCGGTGTCGGTGTGATGACACAGATTTATGCAGAGCGCGCAGAAAACTCGGAAATTTGGGATGCTGAAGGCAACCGATATATCGATTTCTCCTCAGGCATCGCGGTGCTGAATACCGGCCATCGTCACCCCAAGGTGATTGAGGCGGTGAAGGCACAGTTGGATCGTTTCACCCATACCTGCCACCAGGTTGTTCCCTATGAAAATTATGTCACCCTGGCGGAACGGTTGAACGCGCTGGTGCCGTCGTCCGAACCGATGAAGACAATTTTTGTCACCACCGGGGCGGAAGCGCTGGAAAATTCGATCAAGATCGCCCGCGCCTCAACCGGGCGCAATGCTGTGATCGCCTTTACCGGCGGTTTTCATGGACGGACCTTCATGGGCATGGCGCTGACTGGTAAGGTTGCCCCTTACAAGATTGGTTTTGGCTCGATGCCTGCCGATGTCTTTCATGCACCCTTCCCAATGGAACTGCATGGTGTGACCGAAGAGGATTCACTGGCTGCCCTGGACAAATTGTTCAAGGCGGATGTTGATCCCAAACGGGTTGCTGCGATTGTGATAGAGCCTGTCCAGGGGGAAGGGGGATTCTATGTTGCCCCGGTCAGTTTCATGAAAAAGCTGCGCGCCCTGTGTGATGAACACGGCATTCTGTTGATCGTTGATGAGGTTCAGACCGGATTTGCCCGTACCGGCAAGATGCTGGCGGTGGAGCATTACGGCATTGAGCCCGACATGGTCACGATGGCGAAGAGTCTGGCGGGCGGTTTCCCGCTGGCGGCCGTGACCGGCAAGGCGAAGATCATGGATGGCCCGGCACCGGGCGGCCTGGGCGGGACCTATGGCGGCAATCCGCTGGGTATTGCGGCAGCAAATGCTGTGCTGGATGTGATTGCGGAAGAGAAGCTGTGCGATCGCGCGAATTCTTTGGGTCAACGTCTGAAGCAACGGCTGGAAAGCCTGCGGGATGCTGTCCCGGAAATCATCGATATCCGCGGTCCTGGATTCATGAATGCGGTTGAGTTCAAAGACGTGAAGACGAACCTGCCCAGTGCAGATTTCGCCAATCGTGTCCGCGCCAAGGCCATGGAAAAAGGACTGATCCTGCTGACCTGTGGCGTTTACGGGAATGTCATTCGCTTCCTGGCTCCGATCACGATTCAGGACGAGGTCTTCAGTGAAGCCCTGGATATCCTGGAAGCATCGATCAAGGAATCGCGCGCCGCGTAAGGGATAGATTTAAAGGCCCGCAGCGCTTGCTCCGGTTGCGGAGAGTGCTGCGGGCTTTTTGTTTTGAAATCATGCTTCGATGTCTAAGCTTGTTTCGCTGCAAAGCTGTATGATACTGAGCTTTGATGTCTTTTTGCGACTGTCGCGAAAGAAAGTGAAAAGTTAGGGGTGTTATGGCGGATGATATCGACGCGGCAGGAGCCCTGAAAGCCGGTGCTGTTGAGGTTGGCGAGGCGGAGCATCTGGCTGAAGACCGCTTGGCGCATCTGGTGCGATATGTTGCCCGGGGTGTTACACGATCTCTGCAATTGCGGCTGACAGATCATGGCGTTCAATTTGGCGGATGGGTTTTTCTGCGTATCTTATGGGAACAAGACGGCCTGTCCCAGCGCGACCTCAGCAAACGCGCGGGCCTGATGGAACCAACCACCCATACGGCGCTGCGCAAATTGGAGGCGCTGGGCTATCTGACTCGCAAACATCCCCCCGGTGACCGCAAGCGCTTGTTGGTTTATTTAACCCAGGAAGGCAAGGACGCACGCAAGCTGCTTCAGCCTCTGGCGGAAGAGGTCAATGATACATCTGTGCGGGGATTGAGCGAACAACAGATCGCCGATCTGCGCGCCACGCTTCTGGTGATGGCACGTAATCTGGATGAAGATGAGGCTGCTGCCCTGCGCGACGGGGTCTCTGTTCCCGCAACTCGCAGTCACGCGATTTAGGGCACATTTAACTCCCTCCCCATCAAGGGGAGGGCGCAGGCGCTGGACGGTTCGTGGTAACAGGTAACCCCTAAATTATTCTGCGGCTTGAGTTTCCTGGGCGACCTTAGTGCGCCAATCGACCTCCTTCGGCATGACTTCCTGATAGGACTGAACGCCTTGTAGGGAGGCACCAACGCCAAAGGCTTCCCCCGTTTCCGCCATTGCTTTGGCTGCATCGACCATCAGCCGGCGGAATTCCACGATGGCCATGTCAGACGCCCCAAGAATGTCCTTGCTGCGGTCAACAATGGGGCCCATTCCGACCCACATTGCGATATCCTGATTGGGAATGCCGGGGATTCCGGTGAAGTTGTCACCACCGCGCATGGCGTCCCGGTCCTGCAGAAAATTATTCTCCAAGGTACGGATGGGCGACCAATCGGGATTCAAGTCTTTGCCCGGAACCGCGTGGCAGAATTGGCGCCAGGCGTCGGTCGGCGTGCAGGTTTCCGGATTGCCCCAGGCGATGAAGTAAAACATCGTTGTCGTGTCATCCACGGGCACATTCACGCTGGCGACATTGTAAATGTTGTTGGGCGGAATTAATGAGACGAAGGGCGCGAGATATTCAGTAACCCGGATATAGTTATGAGTCGCTGCATTCTTGATCGGGCGTCGGATGGCGGCATAGTGAAAGCCATAGGCCGTGCGCTCAATTTGCAGCTTGGGTGATTTATCGGTTGAGGGTCGATACCAACTTTTATCATCCGCTTCTGCCCCGCCAACACGGGCTGGTTTCATATCGGAATAATGCAGGGAGGAAGAATGGGCGGAATCAATCTGCCCTTCTTGAATCTGCGCCCAGTTGCAGGGGATCTTGATCTTCAGGATGCTGACCTGCGCCGACTTATCGGCGGCAAAGGGAGGCGGTTCAAAGGCTGGCATAGACTCGCGCGGCCCCAGATAGGCCCAGACAAATCCGCCGCTTTCCTCTACCGGGAAGGATTCGTGCTTAACCTTGGTTTTCAGCGCGCTTTCAGGCGGCTCCGACGCCATTTCTTGGACTGTGCCTTCAACATCAATTTTCCAGCCGTGATACAGACAGCGCAGCCCACAGTCTTCATTGCGACCCAGCGCCAACAGCGCGCCGCGATGGGGGCAGTGGCCGTCCAGAACGCCCAGCCGGCCCTTGCTGTCGCGAAAGGCCACATATTCCCCGCCCAGGATGCGCAGCCGCACGGGCGCGCCATCTGGCTCTGCAACTTCTTCCGACATGCAAACAGGGACCCAATGGCGACGCATCAATTGCCCCATCGGGGCGTCATTCTCGACCCGGCATAACAGATCATTTTCTTCCTTTGTCAGCATTAACCATCCTCCAAAATTATTATTGTTAGATATCTAAGAAAAACTAGCGCAATCGAGTCTTTCCGTCTAGAGTGTTTCTGAGAGTAGAGGAAACGCATCACCCGAAACGAGGTGATACGCCATAAAAACAAATAGTTACGGATGGGCGTTCTGGCATGATGGATTTGGTGATCCGCGGCAAACGGGAAATTGCCGAGGGCATTTGGGAATTTGAACTGACCGCTGCAGACGGATCAGACCTGCCGCCTTTTACGGCGGGCGGGCATCTGTCGCTGGAAACACCCAGCAAGGCGATGCGGCATTATTCTCTCAGCAATTCTCCCTCAGAACGGCATCGCTATGTCATCGCAGTGAAACGCGAAGCAGACAGCCGTGGCGGCTCGCGCTCAATGGTCGAAGAGACCAAGATCGGCGATACGCTGGCGGTGGATCAGCCAGCCAATGATTTCCCTCTGGTTGAGGCATCGCGCTATGTTTTAATTGCGGGCGGTATCGGTATCACACCAATTCTGTCCATGGCGCGCCAGTTGAGCGCGCAGGGCAAGCCTTTCCAGGTGATCTATTGCACGCGATCTGCCCCACAGGCCGCTTATCTGGATGTGCTGCAATCAGACGAAATTACCGGTGAAGTGATCGTGCATCACGATATGGGGGACCTGGATCAGGTCTATGACTTCTGGGATCATTTTGAGAGCCCGTCGGACGCGCATATTTATTGTTGTGGCCCGAAGCCCTTGATGGAGGAAGTGCGCGGCATGACCGGTCATTGGCCGGAACCGTCGGTCCATTTCGAAGACTTCAAACCGGTCGAAGTCGTGCGCGCAGATGATGTTGCCTTTGATGTGCATCTATCAAAATCCGGCAAGACTCTGACGGTGCCAGCGGATCGCACCATATTGGAAACCGTCCGGGAGGCTGGAATCACGGCGGTCAGTTCCTGTGAAAGCGGTACCTGCGGCACCTGCAAGACCCGTTATACTGCGGGAACAGTCGATCATCGCGACATGGTCCTGATGCCCGAAGAGAAATCCAGCCATATAATGATCTGTGTCTCGCGGGCGCAGGATGGGGAGCTGACCCTTGACCTCTGATCGTCCGGTTCGGCTGGGGGTGGCTGGTTTGGGGCGCGCCTTCATGCTGATGTTGCCCAGTTTTGAGAATGACCCCAGGGTCGTGCTGGCCGCCTGTGCCGCGCCTCGAGAATCGTCGCGCGATGCCTTTGTTCAGCGCTTTGGCGGGGTGGCGTATGACAGTGTCGAGGCGCTGTGTGCCGATCCTACCCTGGATGCGATTTATATTGCGACCCCCCATCAGATGCACCGAAGCCATGCGGAATGTGCCGTGTCGTCGGGCAAGCATGTGCTGTTGGATAAACCACTCTGTGTCACCCTGGAAGATGGAGAGGCAATTGCAGAGGCGGCGGAGCGCGCAGGCAAAATTGTCATTGTCGGTCCCAGCCACAGCTTTGATGCGCCAGTCCTAAAGGCCCGTGCGTTGATCGACAGTGGCAGTATAGGCCATGTGCGGATGATAAACGCACTGAACTATACGGACTTCCTGTACCGTCCTCGCCGTCCGGAAGAATTGGTCACGGCAGAAGGGGGCGGTGTGATTTTCAGCCAGGGCGTTCATCAGATTGATATCGTGCGGTTGCTGGGGGGTGGCATGGTTTCCACAGTTCGGGCATCGACCGGACAATGGGACGACAAGCGTCCGACCGAATGCGCTTATTCTGCCCATCTGACCTTTGCTGAAGGGGCCTTTGCCAGTCTGACTTATTCCGGGTTTGCCCATTTCAACAGTGACGAGTTTTGCGACTGGATCGGGGAATTGGGGCACGACACGGACCCGAAGGCCTATGGCAAGGCGCGTAAAGCGCTACAATCCGTGCAAACGCCTCAGGATGAAATTCGGCTTAAGACGGAGCGGACCTTCGGGGCTTCTCCAGATCCAGCCTTTCCGGACCATAATGAGCATTTTGGGACGATCCTGGTAAGTTGTGATGGCGCGGACCTGCGTCTGACGCCCGATGGGGTCTGGATTTATGGCCATACTCAGCGGGACTTTGTACCCACGCCTTTGGGTACCATTCCCCGCAAGGGAGTGATGGATGCGTTGGCGGCTGTCGTGAATGAGGGACAGGCACCGGTACAGGACGCCCGATGGGGCCTGGCCAGTCTGGAAGTCTGTCACGGGATTATTCAATCATCCGCAAATGGAAAAGAAATCAGCCTGGAACACCAAGTGCCGGTGCGCAGCCTACAAGAGAGGAAACAACGGATATGAGTAAGCTAGAACTCTCCATCGCCATGGGGGATTATGACCGAACGCGCGCGATCTATGATGGGCGGGTGCAGATAGATGGCGTCGACCCTGTCTGCATGTTGCAGGTTCCCGAGGAGATGTTCTTTCGCGCCTTTCGGCATCAGGCCTATGATGCGTCGGAAATTTCCTTTTCCTCCTATGTTGTCAGCCTGACCCGACCCGACCCTCATTACATCGCCATTCCGGTGTTTCTGTCGCGGGCATTCCGCCATACGTCGATTTACATCAATACGACCAAGGGGATCAAAACGCCCAAGGATTTGATCGGAAAACGCATCGGGATTGCGGAATATCAATTGACCGCGAATGTCTGGGTGCGCGCCATCCTGGAGGATGAATACGGTGTGAAACCGTCTGACGTCCAATGGGTACGGGGTGGCATGGATACGGCGGGCCGCCCGGAAAAGATAAAGATCGATCTGCCCCCGGATGTGAAGCTGGAGCAAGCCCCAGTGGGCGCAACCCTGAACCAGATGTTGGCAGAGGGAGAGATCGACGCCTTTGTTGGTCCGCGCTGGCCGCGCAGCTTTAATGAGGGCGATCCCCGCGTTGGGCGTTTGTTCGAAGACACGGTCGGTGTGGCGGAAGACTATTACAAGCGCACCAAATTGTTCCCGGTGATGCATCTGCTAGGTCTGCGGCGGTCCTTGGTGGATCAACATCCTTGGCTTCCAGGGGCGTTCCAAAAGGCCTTCACCCAGGCAAAGGCCCTGTCGCAAACCGCATTGGATGATACATCGGCGACGAAGGTCACCATGCCCTTTGTCGAGGATACGTTACAGCGAGCCCGGACGCTGATTGGGCAGGATTTCTGGTCCTACGGCACGGCACAAAATTTCAAGGTTCTGGACTATTTCTTGGAGCAACATCACCGACAGGGCCTGTCACCACGACGGGTTACTGTGGAGGAGTTGTTCCATCCATCAACCTATGAAGCCTACAGTTTGTAGGGGTATGCGTTTGGTAAATTGACAGGTTTAAAAAAGCCGGTCTACAGTAATGATTAGACATCTAAGAATATGCCCATTGGAACAACCGATGGCGATGTAGCTGACCAGATGCTCTGGTGGCGAACAAACAGCCCGAATGATGGGCGAAGTTGGGAGGATAGAATGAGAAAATCTATTAGGACGAGTCTGCTTGCACTATCGGTTGCTGCTGGGGCGGCACTGACATCTGTTCCGGCCAATGCGGCTTATAACTTGACCCTGTGTGGCGCCAGCCCAGGCGGTCTGTGGTCGCTGTTGGGGGCAGGCGTTGACAATGCGGTCAAGGCTGCATTCCCTGGTTCAACCGTTACCTATCAAACGTCCGGCGGTGGCTTTGCCAATGTCGTGCAGTTGGATCAGAAAAAATGCGACATCGCGATCATTCACGATGCTGAGGTGAAATCCGCGCTGGCTGGCAGTGACCCATTCAAGGCACCGGTCAACAGCATGCGCACCCTGGCGGTCATGTATACCTGGGCACCGATGCAGTTGTTGGTGAACAAGGATTATGCGACCGAGCATAACATCAACACGATGGAAGACATCGCAACGCAGAAACTACCGATCCAAATCTTGCTGAACCGTAAAGGCAATGTGGTCAGTGATATCGGGGCAACTATGCTGACTGCTGTTGGGGCGTCGCCGGAGAATATCGAATCCTGGGGTGGTGGCGTGACCTATGCCGCATCCAAGGAACAGGGCGAGTTGATGCGCGACCGTCGTGCGGATGCAATCCTGAATTCACTGTTTGTTGGTCATGGATCAATTAAGGAACTGGCTTCTGCTATTGACCTGAAATTGGTACCGGTACAGCAGGCAACCGCCGATGCCGTTGCCAAGGAATGGAATATCAGCGAATTCGTGATCAAGGGTGGTTCCTATCCCTGGGCACCGGATGACACGCTGACGGTGACGGTTTCTGCCCAGTTGTTCGTTCGGGAAGATGCGGATCCTAAAATGGTTGAGGATTTGGCAACGGCCCTTGCCGATCACGCGGATCAGGTCAGCAGTGTTCATAAGGCGATGGGATCGCTGGATGCAAAGCTGATGGCGTCGGGGACGGCCGCGCCGTATCACCCGGCTGCTGCTGCCGTGTACAAGGCTAAAGGCCTGCAATAACCAGTATCGAGACCAGGGACACCCCCGCTGAACCGGTTGGTTTGGTGGGGGTGAATGCCCCCTCATACCCTGCATCAATTCCGCTCTATAGGTTTGGATAACAGCTGTGTCTTTTCTCTCTATTGCTTTCGATACCGGTCTGCGCCGGCGACCTGTTGGCACACTTGCCTTGGTTACAAAAATCTATGCGGCTCTGGTGGCTGGCTGGACGATCTATGCGGCTGGTTTCTCCCGCACGGATATTCTACCGCTGACCATTATCTTTTTGTCTTTGATGCTGGTGCTAACCTTCATCCTGATCACGCCCACAACGAAGGCAGACCCGGATCGGTTTCCTCTGTATGAATGGATTCTGGCTGGGGCGGCATTCGCTTGCGGGGCTTATTTTGTTACGGAAAGCGATACAATCTCTCAGCGGATTACCTTATTGGACCCTTTGTCTGATCTGGATATTCTGGCATCCCTGACATTGATCATTTTGTCGGTTGAGGCGATGCGACGCACCGTTGGCCTGGGGCTGACGGCAATTGTCGTCTCCTTTATTATTTACAATCTGTTTGGCGATAAATTGTCTGGCCCGTTGAGCCATGGCGAGATCAGCCTTGAGCATTTTCTGGACATTATGGTGTTCACCACAGACGGCCTGTTTGGGGTGCCGATCCGTGTGGCGGCGACCTATGCCTTTCTGTTCGTGTTGTTTGGGACGACGCTTTCAAAAACAGGGGGCGCGGATTTCTTTTTTAATTTTGCAGCCTCTTTGACTGGTGGGTCAAAAGGCGGTCCGGCAAAGATCGCTGTTATCTCGTCAGGCCTGTATGGGACGATTTCTGGTAGTCCGACCTCTGATGTTGTGACCACGGGATCGGTTACCATTCCGATGATGAAACGGTTGGGATACAATTCAGCCTTTGCTGGTGGCGTTGAAGTTGCTGCTTCGACCGGTGGCAGTTTGGTGCCTCCCGTGATGGGGGCGGCGGCCTTTATCATGTCAGAGCAGATTGGCATTCCCTATATTGATATCGCGTTTGCGGCCCTTATTCCCGCAATTCTGTATTATTTGCCGATCTATCTTCAGGTTCACCTGAGGGCGGGTAAGGAAAATCTCCAGGGCATGGATATGTCCAAGATCCCGGCTCTGAAGCAAACAATGAAAGAGGGGGGCCTGTTCCTGGTGCCTCTGGTGGTCATCACCTGGGCCTTGGTTAAGGGCTACACACCGACCTATGCTGCCATCTATGGCACCTTGGCTGTGTTGGTTGTTTCCACCGTACGCCGTCATACACGGCTTACGCCTGCGAAGGTCTTTGATATCCTATCGGATACCTGCATCAAGATGGTTGCTGTCACGGGTGCCTGTGCGGCGGCAGGATTGGTCATTGGCGGGATTACCATGACGGGCCTTGCGTCCAAGTTTGGGACTTTGGTTTTCCTGATTTCCAATCAGGATGTCATTATTTCCCTATTTGTTGCGGCTGGCCTCACGATTTTGCTTGGCCTCGGCATGCCAACGCCCAGTGCCTATATTCTGGCAGCGGTCCTGATCTCCCCGGTGATGCATGATCTGGGAATTGACCTGATGGCCGGGCATTTGTTTCTGCTGTATTTCGCGGTGATGTCTGCCCTGACCCCACCTGTTGCGGTGGCGGCCTATGCGGCCAGTGCGATAGCCGACGAAGCCCCAATGAAGATTGCCGGGGCTGCTGTGCGCATTGCCGTTGGGGCTTTCCTGATTCCTTTCGCCTTTGTGTTTGATCAGGCGTTAATCCTGCAGGGCAGTGTGATCGGGATTATCATGGCGACCGTGTTTACAGCCACAGGCCTGACTCTCTTCGTTATTGCCCAGGAAGGCTACTGGACCAAGAATATTGGTATGCCGGTGCGACTGCTGCTGGGGGCTGTGGGGCTGTTGATCATCTTCATTCGACCGCTTTTCGCGTATTACTTCGGATGACCGAGGCAATGGAGTCGCTTCTGGACGATCTGGTCGCGGCAAATTATATCCTGGCGCATGAGGGCGTGTTGGATGTCTTCGGGCATATCAGTGTGCGTGACCCAATCAATCCACAAAAATTCCATCTGTCCTGTTCCCGTAGTCCCGGTTTGGTCACCCGGTCGGATCTGATGGAATTTGATCTGGCCGGGACCGTTCTGGCAGGGGATGGACATCCCTATCTGGAGAGGTTCATTCATAGCGGTATCTATTCACTGCGTCCGGATGTGCAGTCTGTTGTTCATCACCATGCGGGTCCGGTTCTGCCTTTTGCGGTGACAGGAAAACCGCTCCGCCCTGTCTTCCATCTTGGGTCGGTTGCGGGACTGCAATCCAGCCTATGGGACAGTCAGGATGATTTTGGCGATACAGCCATGCTGATTACTTCGCACGAGATGGGCCTATCACTGGCACGGTCATTGGGGCAGGGGCCGACCGGTCTATTAAAGCGCCATGGTGCCATCTGTGTCGGGACCTCAATCCAGCAGGTTACCTTCATAGCGGTTTGTATGCGGGACAATGCAGACCTACTATTAAAATCACTTGCCATTGGAGAACCAGATTATCTGACCGAGGGTGAGGTTGAGAAAGCGCAGAAGCTGCACAGTGGCGGACGACCGGTGGAGCGAGCCTGGGAATTTTGGAAATCCCGAGTCCCTTCTGAATAGTAAGTCTGGCATTTCAGGCATGTTTGGCTCATAATGGTCCAATAATGGTTCATTAAAGGGTGATCCGATGTCGGATATGCGGGGAAATGCCCGTAAGGCCTTGGCAGCCTTGCGCGAATTCGTTGAATCTCAAATTAAAGAGGGGTATTGGCCGCCCGGAACGCAATTGCCGACAGAGCGCGAACTGGCCGATCAGTTCGCCATTAGTCGCAATACTGTACGCCGTCAAATGCTGCAACTGGTCAAGGATGGGTGGATCGACCGCCATGTTGGACGCGGCACTTTTGCCTGTTCTCCGCCCAGTGCAGGCGGGGGAGGCGCGGTTGATGCCAGCACTGTTAACCCTGAAGAAGTTATGGAGGCACGCCTGCTGATTGAGCCCCTGTTGGCCAAGCTGGTCGTCATCCGTGCCAGCAATGCAGAGCTGGCATCCCTTGAAGAAATGCTCGCCGCCGGTGCAAAGTCCGAAACTATGGCAGAGTTTGAATATTGGGATAACAAGCTGCATCGTGCGATCGCTGAGGCATCAAAAAATCAATATCTGATCACGATTGTGGAAGGCATCCATAAGGCCCGCCAATCCCCCGCTTGGTTCGGGCTGCGTCGCCGGGGCCTGACCGACGAGCGACGCCAAATATATCAGGAAGACCACAGTGCCATTGTTCAGGCCTTGGTGCGTCGGGATGGAGAGCAGGCAAGAGAGGCGATTTTAAGCCATTTGAGCCGGGTCCGGACAAATTTAATGATTACGTGACAGATTCCTATTGGAATTATTTTCAGATTGCGTCACTATTGGTTCACTAAATTGTCGAATTGGTTCAAAATTGGATCAATTTAGAGGGCGAGGGGTGAGCATGCAGGTATCACGGCCAGAAGTGCAGGGATGGTTTGGCGTCGCGACGTCAACCTATGCTGCGGCCAGTCAGGCAGCGATGCGCATGCTGGAACTGGGGGGCAATGCTTTTGATGGTGCTGTGGCCGGTGGCTTTGTGTTGCAGGCGGTGGCCCCACATCTGAATGGCCCTGCCGGTGATGTGGCTATGCTGGTCTATGATGCCGCGGATGGACAGGCGCAGGCGGTCTGCGGTCAGGGGCCTACCCCGAAATCCGCTACACTAG
>JARGPE010000267.1 GCA_029212835.1 Alphaproteobacteria bacterium
ATTTACTCGCGACACCGACCCTGACGCGTTGCGCGATGCAGGGGCGACAGAATTGGCCTCGGATATGCCAGCAGTCGCAGGGCTGCTAGGGTTGGCTTAAATACCGAATAATCTCGCCCTCTTCATAGTTCGTGAAGAAGTTGGCGTCATAGTTCAGGGCATCAGAGAGTAAGGTGCGATAGTCGCTGCGAGGCACTTCCTTCGCACCAAAACGTTCCAGATGTTTTGTCACAAATTGCGTGTCCAGCAGATGGAATCCGGCAAAAGTCAGTCGAGCGACCAGATGGCACAGCGCGATCTTGCTGGCATCGCGTTCCCGGGAAAACATACTTTCCCCAAAATAAGCGCTGCCTAATGTTACTCCGTAAAGCCCGCCAATCAGGCGCTCTCCCTCCCAAACCTCCACGGAATGGGCATGGTCCATGCGGTGCAGGGCGGTGTAAAGCGTTAGGATTTTGTCATTGATCCAGGTGCGCGGACGGCGATCTGATGCTTCGGCACAGCCATCCATTACGCCTTCGAAATCGCGATCAAAGGTAACGCGATATCGGTTTGAACGGAGGGTTTTTACCATACGTTTTGGGATGTGAAAGCCATCCAGGGGAATGACGCCCCGAATGCGGGGGTCAATCCAAAACAGGTCTGGATCGTCCCTGTCTTCGGCCATGGGGAACACCCCAATGGCATAGGCACGCAGCAGCATATCAGGCGTTAGGTCAAGCGGTTCCATACTGCCTCTTTGACACGCGATCTTCGCGGTTTAGAGCGCTGGAAAGGCCCAGCGCGCTATTTCAGGCCCATCCACTTTTCCAACCAATGGATGTCATAGTCTCCGTCGATAAAGGGTTTCTGCGCAATGATTTTCTGATGCAGGGGAATGGTCGTGCTGATCCCGCCGATAACGTATTCATCCAGCGCTCGGCGCATCCGCATCAGGCATTCATTGCGATTGGCACCATGTGAGATCAACTTGGATACCAGGCTGTCATAATACGGGGGTACCCGATAGCCAGAATACAATTGGCTGTCGACGCGGATACCCAAGCCACCTGGTGCATGGTAATCCGTGATCTGGCCCGGCGTTGGCATGAATGTTTCTGGGTGTTCTGCCGTGATCCGACATTCAATGGCGTGCCCGTTAATTTTAATCTGGTCCTGCGTATAGCTCAGCGGCATGCCTGCAGCGACCTTGATCTGTTCGCGTACCAGATCAATGCCGCAAACCATTTCAGAAATTGGATGCTCCACCTGAAGGCGGGTATTCATCTCGATAAAGAAGAACTCGCCATCTTCATACAGAAATTCGATCGTACCCACGCCGCGATAGCTGAGTTTGGAAATCGCAGTATTAACGATCTCCCCAATTTGCTTACGCTGTGCTGTGTTCAGGGCCGGTGAGGGCGCCTCCTCAATAACCTTTTGATGGCGGCGCTGGATGGAGCAATCACGCTCTCCTAGATTGATGCTGTTGCCTTTACCGTCGCCCAGAACCTGCACTTCGATATGGCGGGGGCGGCTCAGATACCGCTCCATGTAAACAGTGTCATCGCCAAAGGCGGCTTTGGCCTCGCTGCGACAGATGGCCCAAGCCTGCACCACATCGTCCAGCTTGGTGGCGACCTTCATGCCGCGCCCACCGCCGCCAGAGGCTGCCTTGATGATCAACGGAAAGCCAATTTCCTGGGCCAGCCGCAAGGCATCCTCTTCAGTATCCACCGACCCATCAGAGCCTGGAACGACAGGAATACCCAAACGCTTGGCAGCATCTTTTGCCGCAACCTTATCACCCATGACACGGATATGCTCTGGTGTCGGGCCGATGAAGGTAATGCCGTGATCTTCCACCATCTGCGCGAAACGGGCATTTTCTGACAAGAATCCAACGCCTGGATGGATCGCATCAGCCCGGGTCAACGTCGCCGCCGTCAGAATAGCCGGAATGTTCAGATAGCTGTCTTTTGGGGCGGGTGGTCCAATGCAAATCGCCTCATCCGCCAGTCGGACATGCATAGCATCAGTGTCAGCAGTGGAATGCACGGCCACTGTCTGAATGCCCATCTCTTTGCAGGCCCGATGGATTCGGAGCGCGATTTCGCCGCGATTTGCGATGAGTACCTTTTCAAACATCTAGTATCAGCTCCGGGTCGTCATTCAATGACCAACAGGGCTTCACCGAATTCTACCGGTCCGCCATCTGCTACCAGGATTTGGGTCACGGTACCGGCCTTGGGCGCGGGAATCTGGTTCATCACCTTCATTGCCTCAATGATCATGACGGTATCGCCTGCGGCAACTTTGGACCCAACGGAAACGAAGTTTGCCGCACCGGGTTGGGGTGACAGATAAGCCGTTCCCACCATTGGTGATTTGACGGCACCTGGATGATTATCAGCAGATTCTGCTGTTACCGCCGCGGCCGCACTGGGGGCTGCTGCAGGCATTGGCGCAGGACCAGCGGCATAAACAGGGGCGCCTCCACCACGCTGTAACCGCAGTTTCGTGTCATCTTCTTCAACAACCAGTTCTGTCAGACCTTTATCGGCCATCAGATCTGCCAGCTTTTCGATTAGTTCAATATCGACGTCGAGCTTCGCCATCGGGGCAACCCATCCCTTTATCAATTACTGTAAGTCCGATACCTTTGTACAAGGGTTCGGGCGGTCAGAAAAGGCGTGATCACGCCTTAATGTTAGTAACAATCTCAGCCATGGACTCCAGGGCCAAACGATAACCAGTTGTTCCCAGCCCACAGATCATGCCAACGGCGATCGGGGCAATCATGCTGTGGTGTCGGAATTCCTCCCGTGCATGAATGTTTGAGATATGCACTTCAATGATCGGCAGTTCCGCAACACTTAACGCATCCCGCAAGGCGACAGAAGTATGGGTCAACCCGCCAGCGTTTATGATAATCCCACGATGAGACTCGCGGGCCTCATGGCACCAGTCGATCAATTGGCCTTCATAATTTGATTGCCGACAATCAACGGACAATCCTAAACGTTTCCCAGCTACAGCACAGTCTGCTTCAACATCTGACAGCGTGGTGGCCCCATAGATCGACGGTTCACGCTTTCCCAGCATGTTCAGGTTTGGGCCATTTAATATCAGGATTGGTGTGTCGACCATTGCCTGCCACTCGCAAGATGTTGAAATATCCTCAAGGCAAAGACACTATATCAGGAGTCTTGTCCCGGCAATGATGAAGCCATATCGGCTATAGCCGTCAGCTTTTCTGGGCGACTGCGATGATTTCCGGGCGATTGTCGGCAACGGGATTGCCATCCCAATCCCCATATAGGGCCACTTGTGAGAATCCCGCTTTGTGAAGATGCTCCATTACTTCATCAACTTCCAAGTACCGCAAATGGCCGATCCCGACATGCTTCTGGCCATCGGGGAAGGTGAAATGGGTTTCATAGGCGACCCGGTTTCGGGACCCTTCGACAATATCGTTATGAACGGCAACCGCACCAACACCCTCAACGATGATTTCTTCGAAGCTCTTTTCTGGTATCCACGTGCGCCAGCTTTCAAAGGCGGGATTGCGGGTCTCAAACGACAATGTGCCATTTGGGCTGAGAAGCTTGAAATAGGTATTTAGGGCTGCCTCTATTTCCATGTCCGTCAGGAAGACTTGAAAGGCATGCCCTGACATGACGATTAAGTCGACGAGGTCAGGCAATGTTAGGCCCGCCGCGTCACTCAAAATCCAGGTCACGCGATCGCCATCCGGTCGGTTGCGGGCGATGTCCAGCATGGCCTCTGCCGGATCGGCACCAATCACAGTATGGCCGCGCCGCGCCAGTTCAACGGCCAATAATCCAGTGCCGCATCCCATATCCAGAATACGCTTCGGCGATTGCCCTGCCAGATCTGTATAGAATTGCTGATCCGCAGCCCAGGGGTTTAGGCTGTCATAAACCTGCGCCAGGCGGGGATCTGTATAAAAGACTTCCGGTTCAGATTTTGTCATGACCGGACGATATTCCAAAACGCAAAGTGCTGCAAAATGAGGCTGCGGCTCTCTGTGGTTTTTTATAGGAATGTGATTATTTTGCGCGTGTATGAACCAAGGTAATGCGATCAGCAACGGCGCGCCAAACACGATGCCCTTCGCGATCCCCGATTTCCTTTAGTGTCTTTGCACGGGTCATGGCTGTCTCTCTCGCTGACAAGCCTCGAGCGCGATACATGCCCGTCGCATATAATTCAATATCGGCGTCTGGTGTCATCCAGGACTTGGTTTGTATCTCGCTCATTCTTTGTATTCCTATAGATTGTATGTGGATGAATGTCAGATTCATCCAACTCTTGGGACTTTTGTTGCAGCTTACACC
>JARGPE010000268.1 GCA_029212835.1 Alphaproteobacteria bacterium
ATGATGAATATCCTGGGCTGTCTGGATCGCCCCACCCAGGGCAGTTATCGGATTGACGGTCGTGACACCAGCACACTGGACGCCGACGCCTTGGCCGAACTACGCCGGGAACGGTTTGGCTTTATCTTTCAGCGCTATCATTTGCTGGCCGAACTGACCGCCATCGAAAATGTTGAGATTCCAGCGATTTATGCTGATAGTAGCGCGAGCAGTCGCGAATTGCGCGCCCGCAGCTTACTCAGCCGCCTGGGAATGACAGAACGCGAGGACCATAAGCCTGGCCAATTGTCTGGCGGACAGCAACAGCGTGTCTCCATCGCGCGTGCCTTAATGAATAATGCTGATATTATTCTGGCCGATGAGCCGACTGGCGCCCTGGACACGGCCAGCGGCAATGACGTTCTGGCGATTCTGGAGGCCCTGAACAACGATGGCAAAACCATCATCATCGTGACCCATGAACATGACGTTGCGATGCGGGCGAAACGGATCATCGAGATTTCCGACGGCAATATCATTTCAGATCGCCCAAATGTCCCCAACCCTGCCCCATCAGCTCCCACCCTGGCCAGTGCCCCTAAGATTGAAGCGACGGTTAAGAAATCCGCGACTGGCCTTTTCGGACGGCTGGGAGAAGCCTTGAATATGGCGCTGAGGTCCATGCGCGCCCATAAGCTGCGCAGCTTCTTGACCATGTTGGGGATCATCATCGGGATTGCGTCTGTAGTGTCTGTGGTCGCTTTGGGTGCGGGGTCTCGACAACAGGTTCTGTCTAATATCAGCCGCCTTGGCACTGATACGCTGGAGGTTTTCCCCGGCAAGAATTTTGGGGATGTGCGATCCGGTAAAATCCGCACGCTGGTGGTTGCAGATGCAAATGCCCTGTCTAGCCAACCTTATGTCGCAGCCGTCACCCCAACGGTCTCAACAAGCAGCACTGTCCGCGTGGGCACAATCGAGGCCAGCGCCCTGATCAACGGTGTCGGCGATCAGTATTTCGAAGCAAAAGGCGCAAAATTGATGGCCGGGCGCCTGTTCGATGCGACAGGTGTACATAACAGGTCCCAAGAGGTTGTAATTGACGCGACAACCAGTGCTTCCTTGTTCGACGACGGCCCAAAATCAGCGATTGGCCAAACAGTATTGATAGGACAGATACCGGGACGGGTCATCGGGGTTATAGAGGCACAGCAAGGCGGTTTCGGCTCCAGTCGAAATCTGTCCCTCTATATGCCCTATACGACTGTGCAATCACGCTTCCTGGGGGACAGCACCTTGCGCAGCATTACCGTGCGTGTTGATGCCAGCACCTCCATGGCCCTGGCTGAACAGGCGGTCACGCGATTCCTGACCGCGCGCCATGGCAGCAAGGACTTCTTCATTCTGAACACCAATGACATTCGCGAAGCAATTACCAGCACAACTGAAACGATGACGCTGCTAATCGCTGCGATTGCCGTCATTTCCCTGGTCGTTGGCGGCATTGGCGTGATGAATATCATGTTGGTCTCTGTGTCCGAGCGGATCAATGAGATCGGGGTGCGAATGGCTGTTGGTGCGCGCTGCAATGACATCCTGCAGCAATTCCTGATCGAAGCTATTGTGGTCTGTCTGATCGGGGGTATCCTTGGGATCACCGTCGCCCTGGGATTTGGGGTGCTGTTTCCCTTATTGGGATCAAACTTCAACCTGATCTACTCCCCTGCATCAATCGTCGCCGCCTTCTTATGTTCCAGCCTGATCGGAGTTGTTTTCGGCTTTCTACCGGCCCGAAATGCATCGCTGATGGATCCTGTGGAAGCCCTCAGTCGCGATTGAGGCGAATGACTGTAACGGGGGATTATGCCCCAGGTACCAAAAACCATCCGGTCTGGTCGCGCCCCGTTTGTTAAAGTTCAGTCTGTAAGGTTATATCAGGGATATGCCAGCGCCGGACCGACAGAGCGAGGAAACATGATGACCGATTGGATCTCAGGATTTGAAGGGCTTTCACGGTTAGACGACTCCTTGAAACAAATCCTGATGAGGGAAAGCACCGTGATGACCGTGCCGGAAGGGACTGTCATTTTTGGGCCGGGCAAGTCGCCTGAAAACCTATTGTTGTTGCTGGACGGACGTGTCCGGGTACACCAAGTTTCGGAGGCCGGACGTGAAATCGTCCTATATCGCGTTGAAGCCGGGCAAAGCTGTGTCCTGACAACCGCCTGTCTGCTGGCCTATGAGGATTATTCAGCAGAAGGCATTGCGGAAACGGATGTTCGTGCGGCGGCTATTCCACGTCCCGTGTTCGACAATCTAATTTCGCAATCCATCGATTTTCGCAATTTCATCTTCACCGCCTATTCAAAACGGATCATTGATCTGTTCCTGGTGATTGAAGAAATTGCGTTCCAACGGTTCGACATCCGGCTTGCGCAAAAGCTGCTCGATCTTGCCCGTGGGTCAGATCAGATCAAGGCTACACACCAACAACTCGCCGCCGAACTGGGCACGGCACGCGAAGTGGTTTCACGGCAATTAGGGGAGTTCCAGCGACGAAGCTGGATTCGGCAAGCGCGAGGAACCATTGATCTGCTAGACAGGATAGCTGTGGGTCAGTTGGCTTCGCTCGACCCAGCCTAGCATCGCCCCCTTTTTACAAACATAGTCATACTAAATCTTATTTTCAGGTTTGGTGACTTCATCACCGAAGCCCGACCTGCATCAGGATATAATAAGCATCATTCTAAATGGAGGATTCAGCTATGACTGCAAATATAGGAACTCTGGACCGACTGGCCCGTCTCGTGATTGGGGCTGCATTGATTGCAGCGGCATTGTTGAGCGGTCTCGCTCTGTTTGATGACCTGATCCTTAAATACGGGGCCGTGGTCGTTGGGCTGGTCATGATTATCACAGGATTGGTGCGAATTTGCCCGCTCTATTCCATCCTTGGCATCAAAACCTGCAAGGTCTGAATGCGAAGGAGACTTTCATGACCACTTATCCAATCAACATAGACCTAGAACCAGAGATTGCTGCATTCTTTGATGCCGCGACCAACACGATCAGCTATATCGTGAAGGATCCCAAATCCAAGGCCTGTGCGGTGATCGATTCTGTCATGGACATCGACTATGCGGCGGGACGGATCACCTACGACAATGCCGATCGGATAATCGCCCATATCCGCCAGCATGACCTAACACTGGAATGGATTATTGAGACTCATGTCCATGCCGACCATTTGTCAGCAGCGGCCTATATCCAAGACACGCTCGGCGGAAAGATCGGCATCGGGGCCAACATCGCTATCGTGCAGGATACTTTCGGCAAGGTCTTTAACGAAGGCACTGAGTTTCAGCGCGATGGCAGCCAGTTCGGTCGGTTATTTACCGATGGGGATAGCTATGAAATTGGCGAAATGCAGGGCTTTGCGATTCACACACCGGGTCATACACCTGCCTGCATGACCCATGTAATCGGTAATGCGGCCTTTGTCGGCGATACATTATTCATGCCCGATGGTGGATCAGCCCGTGCCGATTTCCCCGGTGGGGATGCGGGGACACTGTATGACAGCATTCAGAAGGTTCTCAGCCTGCCAGACGATATGCGCCTGTTTATGTGCCACGATTATGGCCCGGATGGCCGTGAGATTCAGTGGGAAACCACCGTCCGTGCCGAAAAGGAGAAGAACATCCATGTTGGCCAGGGTAAAACAAAGGCAGACTTCGTTCGGTTTCGGACAGAACGAGATGCAACATTGGGGATGCCGAAATTGATCATTCCCGCGTTGCAGGTAAATATGCGTGCAGGCACGGTGCCAATGGACAAGGATGGACGCTTGATGCTGAAAGTTCCCGTTAACAGCCTTTGATCCGATTTCGCCCCAGGAGATATCATGCAGCCCACACCCGTTTCCACCACTCTTTCGGTCAGCCCACAGATCACGCCTGATGATATTGAAGAAGTGCGCAATCTTGGCTTTCGCTCTATCATCTGCAATCGCCCAGATGGGGAAGAAGCCGGACAGCCGACATTCGACGAGATCGAAGCCGCCGCGACAGCCATTGGAATGCCTGCACGCTATATTCCAATTATCCCAGGCAGAATGTCAGAAATGGATGCAAGCGCCTTCCGCGCGGCCCTGGAGGAATTGCCAGGCCCCGTTCTAGCCTATTGCCGGTCAGGCGCACGCTCAGCCACCTTATGGTCGCTAAGCCAGACAACACCTTAGAAACCACCCGCTAAATCCGGTCAGATCCGCTTTCAATGTGGCTTGGAACACCGCGGATTTGCGCCGTAACACCAACAAACATCAAACCATGGAGATGACTATTTCTTTGCAATAAAAGT
>JARGPE010000020.1:0-5651 GCA_029212835.1 Alphaproteobacteria bacterium
GATTCAGGGGTGTTTGAATGACCTTGCGCCCGCCCTGGCAGACGACCCAAGAGGACAGCCGGAGGCATTGATGGCCTCGCTCAATCGATACTATGAGGAAATTGAAACCGCAGGAATTGAGGGAATGTTGCAGACAGTGCTGCATCAGATTGACGATATTGATTTGCGCCAAAAGGTTTATGTTACGCTGATGCGGGTAGCGATTTCTGACCGCGAATTACATAAACGTGAAGATATGCTTCTGCGTCGTATTGGTCTCGCCTGGGGCCTGAAATTCAGTGAATAAATGTTGAATGCACTCTGTGTTGAAACGATCAGGACTAAATCACTTTTTCTGTCCAATTTTCGGCTCTTCGCCGCGCAAGAGCCGATGAATATTGGTGGCATGTCGAATACATGCCAACACCGCTAAAAAAGCCGCTGCTGTCTGGATCAGGGGCGCTGGACCCAGCAAAATCGGCAACATTGTCCAGAATGGTGCTGACAGCAGGGATAGCATTCCTGCAAGAGAGGAATAGCGAAATGCTGCCGCCACGGCGAGCCAAGTCGCACAGGTTGCTAAGCCGACAGGCCAACTGAGCGCGACGAGCGTTCCAAGTGTTGTCGCGATGCCTTTGCCGCCTTTGAATTTCAACCAGACAGGATAGTTGTGGCCAAGGACGGCGAAAACACCAGCCAGAATTGGGGCAAGTGGCAAGCCTGAAACCAGAGCCATGGTAGTCAAAACGGCAATCGCCCCTTTGCCGCTGTCCAAAACCAGAACGGCAAAGGCGAGGGGTTTGTTGCCAGTTCGCAAAACATTGGTCGCGCCGATGCTGCCTGAGCCGATCTTGCGGATATCGCCCAGCCCAGCCATACGCGTTAAAACCAGACCAAAAGGAATACTGCCCAGCAGATAACCGCCAAGGGCGGCAATGACTAAGGTAGAATCAATCATGTTATGGACCCGTTAAAAGCCGTCGGCTGCAAAAAGCGGACGCCCATCGACGACCGTGCGCAGGACCTTACCCTGAACAGGACGACCGCCAAAGGCAGAATTTTTCGATTTGCTGTGCATCGCATCTTCATCGATTTTCCAGGGCTTATCGAGATCAAACAGAACCAAATCTGCTGGGGCACCGCGTTTAAGACATCCTCCCGTCAAGCCAAACCGCTTTGCTGGATGGGTTGTGACTAGGGCCAGAGCCTCATTCAAACTCATATGATTGTTGTGATACAGGCTCAAGATCATTGGTAGCAATGTTTCCAAACCGATAACGCCAAAGGCAGCTTCATCGAAGGGCAGGCGCTTGGAGTCTTGATCATGGGGGGCATGATCTGATGCAACAATATCAATCGTGCCATCGACCAATCCTGCAACCACGGCCTGACGATCTGACTCTGATCGTAGGGGGGGAGAGACCTTTGCAAATGTTCGGTAGTCACCAATCGCTAATTCATTCAACGCAAAATAATGCGGGGCGGTGTCACAGGTAACGTCCAGTCCTGCGGCCTTGGCTTTGCGGATCACCTCAATCGAAGCGGCGGTTGTGACATGGGCAAAATGCAGACGCCCGCCTGTCCCTTCCAGCAGGCGCAAATCGCGCTCAACCATGATAACCTCTGCGACAGGTGGAATCCCAGCCAGTCCAAGCTTAGAGGCCATTTCCCCATTATTCATGACGCCAGAACCAGCCAAGGAGGGTTCTTCAGGATGTTGGACAATCAGTGCGTTGAAGGCTTTTCCATAGCTCATGGCGCGACGCATGATCTTTGCATCTGCTAGGGCGCGTTCACCATCGGTGAAGGCAACGGCACCGGCTTCTGACAGTAAGCCGATTTCACTGATTTCATGGCCTTTTAGCCCTTTAGTTAGAGCCCCGTAGCAGAAGATTTTTGTTCGTTTTAATTCGCGAGAGCGCCGCGCCACGAATTCCAGAACCGGAACATCATCAATGACAGGCGTCGTGTTTGGCAACTGTACTAAGGTTGTGATGCCACCGTGAGAGGCGGCCAAACTAGCACTGGCGAGAGTTTCTTTATGCTCTTCCCCTGGTTCCCGCAATTGTACGCGCACATCTATCAAGCCTGGTGACAGGCATTTCCCCTGACAATCAATGACCTCATTCACAGAAGGCGCACCGGTACGGAACAGATGTGCCCCAAAATCGGCGATCATGCCGTCTTCAACCAACAAGGCACCCATCTCGTCCAGACCGGTTTCCGGGTCCAGTAGTCGCGCATTCAGATAGGCAATGCGACCTTTCAGCATTACGGTGCCCCTGTTTCTCGTAGAGGTCGGGTCAGCAGATCAAGGCAGGCCATCCGGATCGCGACGCCCATTTCCACCTGTTCACGGATCAAGGACCTGTCGATATCATCGGCCAGTTCTGAATCGATTTCAACGCCGCGATTCATCGGGCCAGGATGCATGACCAAGGCGTCTGGTTTTGCGTAAGACAGTTTCTCTCGGTCCAACCCGAAGAACCGAAAATACTCTCGAACCGATGGAACAAACGCCCCTTGCATCCGCTCCAACTGCAAGCGCAGCATCATGACGATGTCGACATCCTGCAGGCCCTCGCGCATATCCGTAAAGACCTCAACTCCAAATCGTTCTGCCTTAGCTGGCAAAAGGGTCGGGGGGGCGATAAGTCGAACCCGCGCACCCATCGTCTGCAGTAACTGAATATTGGAGCGTGCGACGCGGCTATGGGCGACATCCCCGCAAATCGCAACGGTTAAACCGCCAATCTTTCCAAGGCGTCGCCGGATCGTTAGGGCGTCCAGCAATGCCTGGGTTGGGTGTTCGTGTCGACCGTCTCCGGCATTTATGACGGCACCGTCAACTTTTTCGGATAACAGCCGAACCGCGCCAGAATTACCATGTCGTACGACCAAAACATCAGGGTGCATAGCGTTCAGCGTCATGGCTGTATCGATCAGTGTTTCGCCTTTTTTGATCGAGCTTGCCGCGACAGTCATGTTGATCACATCGGCACCCAAACGCTTTGCTGCGGCTTCGAATGAGGTGCGGGTACGTGTTGAGTTTTCGAAGAAGAGATTGATAACGGTTAAACCGTTCAGCAGATCAGATGTTTTGTGAACACGCCTGGACTGGTCAACATAGCCGCCGGCGAGGTCCAAAATTGTCGTGATATCAATAGGAGAAAGGCCTTCTATGCCAAGAAGATGGCGATGCGAAAAGGCTGTTTCCGGTGTCTGCTTCATCGCCGGAGACTTATAGGGATTTGCGCCCGTTTGGCAAGCCCAACAATGTGAGTAATTAATCTTCTATTAATACTAAATTATATATAGTTAAATATTAAGCCTTTTGAATTTCAACTAAAAATTGCAAGGGGTGTAGGTGGGCGATAAGGTTTCTATTTATGCGATATTTTTGTGTTTGGCATTGATCGTAAATGCCATGCTGGCGGGCTATATTGTTGTCCATAGTGAACATGGACACAAATATGATGATTTTTTTGAAATTGGCATGATAACTATTCTTGTTCTTTCGTCAGTCTCGTTGGTAGCAATTTTACAATATAGAAATAGGCTGAAAAGTGAGACAAAAAGAGCGGAAGAGGCGGTCGCTCGGGCACATCACCTGATGTCTTTGTTTGATAATGCCCCCGTCGAAATGTGTGTGAAGGACATTAATGGCAAATATCTTTACGTTAATTCTGAATTTGAGAAGTTAATTGGCTTAATGAATCAAGATGTTGTTGGAAAACGCTCTAGTGAGGTTCTCACACAAGACCTTTCTAGGGCAGCAACAGATCATGATCTAGCTGTTATAAATAGCGGCAAAGTTGTTACACGGGAGATGTTTGCAGAAACATCGCTTGGGCTGAAGCATTTGCATATGATCAAGTTTCCAATTTTCGAGAAAGACAATCAGATCAAGAGTATTGGGTCTGTCGTGACGGATGTGACGCCCCTTCGTGAGATGACTCAACTACTGAGAAAAACAAATCAGCAAATGAATGCAATTCTACAGAATGCTCCTGTAGGAATCTTCCTAAAAGATGAGCATGGCTGCTTTACCATCGCAAATCCAACAATTTGCCAATATATCGGTTTTCCCAAAGATAAAATACTAGGGAAAAGTAATGAGATGCTCTTTACCGGAGAGTTGTTGGAGCAGTTCCAATCGACGGACCAGCAGATATTAGCCACAAAGAAGCCGGTTACATATGAATCCCGTCATATTGTGGACGGATACGTGTTTGATATCGAGGTTCACAAGTTTCCAATTTTGGATGACGCGGGTGAGGTTGTAGGCATTGGGGGCGTTGAGGTCGATGTTACAGACCATATGCGAATTCAGCGGGAGTTGCTGCTAGCGAAAGAGGAGGCCGATAAGGCTAATCGATCGAAATCTGATTTTCTGGCAAATATGAGTCATGAAATCCGAACGCCGCTGAACGCTATTCTGGGATTCTCTGAAATATTAAGTACCGAGGTTTTTGGGCCAATCGGGTCTGAACGATACAAGAACTATGCGCGTGATATCTATCAAAGTGGCAGTCATTTGATGGATTTGATCAGTGACATTCTGGACTTGTCAAAGATCGAGGCCGGGCGATTGGAGTTGGCAGAAGATATTGTCGACCTTGGAGAGGCATTTGATAACAGTTTGAATGTTGTTCGAACTCTCGCCTCAGAGAGAGCTGTAACATTGTCTGTTTCGACCGATGTTAAAGCAGTAATTGCGGCGGATCGACGTGCGGTGCATCAAGTCCTGATAAATCTTGTAACCAATGCCGTAAAATTCACACCCGCCGAAGGGAAAGTGGTTCTGTCTGTGTTGGATCAAGACGACGGCGGTCTTGAAATTTTGATCCAGGATACGGGAATTGGAATTTCCAGCGAAGATTTGGATATTGTTTTTGACGTATTCACGCAGGTTCGAGCCCCGGATCAAAGCCATCAACCAGGATCGGGCATCGGATTGGCAATCGTGAAACAGCTATGCAATGCGATGGATTGGTCCATAAACCTTCAGAGTGAATTGCAAAAAGGTACCTTGGTATCTCTGACACTTCCAAGTTCTGCAGTTATCAAACCTAATGGGAATTCCAGATAACGCGGCTGATGCCCTCTCGACCTTTGCTGGGAATCCCGCCTACAATTTTAGTATGACAGAATCATTATTTATTTGTGCCTATCTTTTGGATGGCACCGGAAAAGCAATCCTGATCGATGCCGATCAGGCGATGCAGTTATGGGGGGACTCAGCCGAAGGGCTTTGGATCCATATCAATCGGGAACATCCCCCGGCTCAACATTGGTTGTTGGAACAGTCCGGGCTGGACCCTCTGATCACACAGTCCATTCTGGCAAAGGAAACTCGCCCCCGATTTGATTCCGTACCGGGCGGTGTGCAGGTTAATCTAAGGGGCATCAATCTGAATGAGGGGGCCCAGCCAGAGGATATGGTCTCCATCCGATGCTATTGTGATGGAAAGCGCCTGATCACGGCGCGTTTGCCACGTCTGCGCGCCATCGATGATGTTCGGGCCAGCCTGTCTGAAGGGCGTGGTCCTAAAACACTGGGACAAGTGTTGACGGCGATTGCTGACCGATTGACCTTTCGCATCGGGGACCTGGTCCTGAAAATGGATGAGCAGGTGGATGATATGGAGGAAATGGAAAATCCTGATGAG
>JARGPE010000020.1:5668-28383 GCA_029212835.1 Alphaproteobacteria bacterium
CCTGCGTCGGCGCATTTTGGAACTTCGTCGCTATGTGGCCCCACAACGAGAGGCTTTAACCCGGGCGTCTGCTCCGTTTGATGAAACGCTGGATGATCGAGCCCATGCACAATTTGGCGAAATTCGTGAACGGACAGCGCGCTTACTGGAGGATTTGGAGGTTTTGCGGGACCGCACCCAGTTCATTCGGGAAGAAATCGCAGACCGGCGGAATGACAAAATGAATCGGGCGATGTATTCCCTGTCTCTGGTTGCGGGTCTATTTTTGCCGCTGGGATTCGTCACGGGCCTGTTGGGTATTAATGTTGGTGGGATGCCTGGCGTGGATGATCGTTGGGCGTTTTGGATTGTTTGCGTGCTGATCGTGCTTTTGGGCGTTGGTGTCTACGCTTTCTTTAAAAACAAACGTTGGCTGTAACAAATATGACCCTTTTTTTGCGAAATATTTCTGACACGGATGCTTCATGGCTGCATGATCTAAATGAAGCCTGTCTGCCTGCCGTCAATCAATTGAGACCAGAGGATCTATGGACTTTGGTGCGTAAAACCGCAGTTACACGGGTTGCAGAATTGGATGGCGTGCCGGTTGGGGTGGCGATGACCTTAGCCCCCAGGGTTCCACATACCAGCATGAATTATTTGTGGTTTGACCAACGGTCTGACGATTTTTTGTATCTGGATCGCATCATGGTTGATGACCGTGCCCGCGGGGCAGGGGTCGGGAAGGCGCTGTATCAGGATATTTTTCAGTTTGCCGCCACCATACCAGGGATTAGGTCGGTAACCTGCGAGGTTAATTTGCGCCCCTTTAATGCAGGATCCCTGAAGTTTCATGCGGCCCTGGGATTTGTCACAGTGGGGGAACAGGAGACTGAGGGCGGTAAGAAGGCTGTTAGCTTGATGCGCCGACCGGTTTGATTTTGACGATCTTTGGTCGCGAATAGCCTGTCCTTCATAGATTATTGATATTCCGGATATAAAATACACGCTGCCCCTTGTTGCGAATGATAATCATTATTAAATTAATCGTGTTGTCGATCTTAAGATGAAAGAACAGTCACATGGCAAGACAGGTTAAAAAGACAGTGAGTTACGGATTAATGCACCTGACCGTGGCCGTCACGGTTGCCTATTGTCTGACAGGGGACTGGCGCATCGCTTTGGGAATCGGGATTGTAGAGCCAATGGTTCAAACTGTGGCATACACGATCCACGAACGTTTCTGGATGTCCCGCAATGAACCAAGGGCGCTGGCCTAGGTCGCTTTGCGCAGATCCATATACACCACGACACAGACGATACAGCCAAAGGCCAAGAAGATACCGTCCAATGCGGTCAGAATAACAGAACCAATGATTCCAAAGGATGCCACTAAAAACAGTGTGATGCTGCTGACGGCCAAACTTGCAAAAAAGATCAGGGCGACCAGGGCAATGATTATACCCCGTGCGCCATTCGTCAAAGCGATGCTGCGGGTCAGAGCATTCATAATACCTGTTCGTTCAACCATCAGGACCGGGCCTGCCACGAACCAAAGAGAAAACACGATCAGGCCGGGGATGATTAGCAGCATCATGCCCAGGCTGACACCAAAACCAATAATCAAACCTAAAAGAATCAAGGGAACGGATTTTTGCATTCCCTGTTTCACACAATCGCCAATTGTTGTTGGGTTACCCTGCAGATAGGCGACTGTTCCAGGTGTTAGTATCCCCAAAGCCAGTATAGACGGAGCAATTGTCGCCAGCATGATCAAGGTATAGCTGCCAAACATACCGCCGGGTCCCTCAATCAGATCTGCGGGGCTCATCATGCCGCTTTGCATCAGATCATAGAATCCAAACGCCATCATCAGCAGCAGGGTGATGACCTTCATAAGGGTGCTGATCATGAAGAAAGCGGCAAAATTATCCTTTAATGCAGTCAGGCTGCGGGAGATAACGGCAGAAAGCGATAGTTTTTGCATGCGGTTACGAATTCCTGTTCAGCCAAAAGGCGGGTATAGGGGTCTTTAGAGTCTCACCCCTCTATATAGGGAGCGGACAGTGGCCCGTCGCCCCCCTTTATCGCAATAGAATTCTAGTTGTTAAGAAATTTTACAAAATTGGCCTTTCACAGTGGATTTTTTTGACATAGCAACCCATGATCGCAGCCTAGGGTAGCGTCAAAGTTAGATTTTAGAATTAGAGGGGGGAGGGTAATGGAACAATCTGTTTCAGAAAGTACACCAGGTTCGTCAGTACGACATGATTTTAGTTATGTTGGTAATGGTATCACTTATTTTGGTATTTGCATCCGCACCTTTTTGCTGGCGATCATCACCATTGGGATTTATGACGCCTGGGGTACGGTGGAGCGGCGACGCTACATGTTTGGCAACACCATCGTGGCGGGGCATGGATTCGACTATCACGCCTCCCCGAAGACAATTCTGATTGGTCGCTTGATCGTGATTGGTGGGTTTGTCGCGCTTTCCATTTTGGTACAGCTCTTTCCCCCTATGTCCTTTATATACTTACCTCTTTTTGTTGTTGGCATGCCATGGGTTATTAATCGCAGCATGCGGTTTCAACTGCGCAATACCAGTTATCGGAATGTCCGTTTTGACTTCGAGGGAAATTATGGGCGCGCCCTTTTGGTCTTTGTTGGGTTACCGATATTGATCCCGATCACGCTTGGATTCGCCTATCCCTGGGTTAAGCGTAAGATGCAGGAATATCTGGTCAACAACGCCTTCTATGGTACTTCCAAATTTTCCGCCCATCTCCCAATCGGTCCATTAGTGAAGGCTTATTTTGTAACATTGGGACTCATGGTGGGGGCACTTATTCTACTTGGAATTCTGTGGATGGCCCTGGGAATCACCGATGCCTTGCAAAATTTGCAGGGTCAGAGTGAAGAACAGATTCTGGCAATAATGCTACCGCTGATTTTGTTCTATATACTCTTTATTCTGATGTCTGTCGTGGCCTTTAAGTTGTTCGCGGTTGTTCTGCGAAACACCACAGTCAATGCCATGAACTTGCAGCACGGACATCGGTTTTCCAGCACAATTCCACCTGCAGGATATATCTGGGTCATTCTGTCTCGTGGCTTTTTGGCAACCATCAGCGCTGGTTTACTGATCCCTTGGGCGACTGTGGAGATTCATCGGTACAAAATGCGCCATATGGCTTTGTTGGCGGCCGGGTCTTTGGATGACTTTGTATCGCATCATCATGCTGCTGGGGACGCAACAGGGGCAGAAGTCGGGGCTTTGGAAGGAATTACAGACGGTGTTTTCAACGTCGGTATCTAGTTTGGGGCTTAGGGGTCCATGACGTCGGAGAACCTCGTTCATGGTCGCCTTTTCATGGCCGGCAGCAGTCGTTTCCAAGAGGTCACGGTTCGGTGCATCGACTCCCAGCTTTTTGTTCGCAACGATGTGTTGCGTGTTATGCATTCAGCGGATCTGCGCACGATCACGCTGGATAGTCCTGTTGCGGGTGTCTCGCGCAAGTTGACCTTTCCAGATGGAGCTGTGCTGGAAATTCAGGATCACATGGCTGTGGAGGAAATGTTGGCTCTTGGCTTGGAAAAGCCAGTCAGGCGGCCACGATCTTATGGATTGAGCCTTGGTAAATGGGCTATTCTTGTATTGGCTGCGATCCTTATGCCTGTAGTTTTTTGGTTCCTGTATCCAATCACCGCGGATGCCATTGCCCGCGCCTTGCCGGAGTCTCTGGAACGCAAGATTGCGGATACATCCCTGGATCAAATGGATAAAGTAACCTTTTCGCCGTCCCGATTATCTTTTTCTAAAAAGAGGGATATTTGGCACCTGTTTAGAGAGGTTTCAGCGGCTGCAGAAGCGCCATTTGGATCGGTAAAACTGGAGTTTCGTCGGTCTGAAATATTTGGAGCCAATGCAATAGCTTTGCCGGATGGGACAATCGTGATGCTGGATGGCCTTGTCCAATTGGCCAATAATAACGATGAACTGGCTGGTGTGCTGGCGCATGAAATTGGGCATATTCAGCACCGCCATGCCTTGCGACGAACCGTTCGGGCAGCCGGGATTACGGCTTTGGCAAGTTTGATACTGGGCGATAGCGTTTCGGCCGTGGAGGAACTGGTTTCTGTTGGCCTGGGCCTGTCCAGTTTTGCCTTTTCGCGAGAATTCGAGTTGGAGGCGGATGAAACCGCCGCCAAGGTAATGCGGAAAATGGGACGTGATCCAACCGCGATGATTGCACTGTTGCGCCGGATTCAGAGCAATTGTGACGAGTCTTGCGAGGAGACCAGCTTGTTTGCCACCCATCCGGGTCTGCGAGAGCGATTGGAGGCATTGCAGTCTGCGCAATAGTCCTTATTTGCGAGAAATGACAAAGCCCTGTATCAAGGGCACCTTGTTGTAAAAGAGGGACGATAGAAATGGCTGCGACGATCTTTATCGATGGCGAAGCGGGGACCACGGGTCTGCAAATCAAAAGCAGAATCGAGGGGCGCGATGGTCTGGATTTTATCCGGCTGGAAGGCGACAGTCGTAAGGATCCTGTGGCTCGTCGCGAGGCGTTGAATGCGGCTGATATCGTTATTCTGTGCCTGCCTGATGACGCTGCCAAAGAAGCCGTCAGCCTGATTGATAATTCCAAAACGCGCGTCATTGATGCGTCTTCCGCCCATCGGATTGCACCTGACTGGGCTTATGGTTTTCCGGAATATGCTGCAAACAGCCGGGCGCAAATCGCCTCCAGCACGCGCGTTACCAATCCTGGATGCTATGCCATTACCTCCGTTGCGATTTTGAATCCCCTGGTTCATGCGGGCTTGGTTCCGGCGGATTGGCCGATCACAATCAATGCTGTGTCTGGCTATAGCGGTGGTGGGAAGCAACTGATCGCGGCCTTCGAAGATCCGACAGCACCGGACCATACGGACGAGGCGTTTCGCGTCTATGGGTTGAGCCTTGCTCACAAGCATGTGCCGGAAATACAGACCTGGGGGGGCCTAACACATCGCCCGCTTTTCGTGCCTAGTGTCGGGCGTTTTGTTCAGGGCATGTTGGTCCAGGTGCCATTACAATTGTGGTCCTTGCCCGGAAAGCCCAGCGTTGAGGAAGTCCATGCGGCATTGGAAACTCATTATGCGGGCCAGACCTATGTGACCGTTGCGCCCTTGGCCGACAGCCTATCGGCTACAAAGCTGGACCCTGAGGCGATGAACAACACTAATGAGCTGCGCTTGCATGTGATTGGCAATCCGAAGGAAGGCCAAGCCGTTATTATTGGCCAGTTGGATAATCTGGGCAAGGGCGCCTCTGGGCAGGCCGTGCAGAACCTGAATATCATGCTGGGCCTGCCAGAGGGTGAAGGCCTGGATCGTGCCGCACGGATTGAATGATCCCGCTGGAACAGGGACCACTGGCTGAGCGTCTGATTGCGGCGGTCCGTGCCGATGAACGCCGCATGCACCAACTGGCTGTTTGCCATAAGGTGATAGGCCAGAATGCCTGGATAGGGGCAGGGTTTCTGCGCAACTTGATCTGGGACCGTGATTTTGGTGTTGGGGGAGTCCAGCCGTCGCAAGATGACATTGATGTTCTGTATTTTGACGTGGTCGCATCGGGGCGGGATTCGGAGGAGGCGTTTGAAAACAACCTGACTCTTGCGGACCCTTCTGCGATCTGGCAGGTCCGCAATCAGGCCCGGATGCATCTGAAACACGGGGATCGTCCATACGATGGTATCCGGGATGCGATGTCCTTCTGGCTGGAAACGGCGACCGCAATTGCTGTCCGTCTGCGGAAAGAGAATGCGCAGCAATCTCGAATCGAGATTATTTCAGTTTATGGACTGGAAGACTTGTTCGCGGGTGTCTTGCGTCCCACATCTGCCGATCGCTGGGACCGGTTCTTGCGTCGGGTTCGGGAAAAACGCTGGCAGGAACGATGGCCGGATATCAAGATTTTGCGTGAGGAGCCACAGGGATGATTGGGGTTTTTGATTCCGGCCATGGTGGGTTGACCGTTTTAAAAGCACTGACGACGGCCCTTCCGGATGAACGATTTCTGTATCTGGGTGATCACGCCTATGCCCCCTATGGCATGCGGTCAGATGTGGAGATTTATCAACTGACACGACGGCGGATTAAGGATCTGATTGATCGTGGATGTCGCTTGATCATCATCGCCTGTAACACAGCCTCCGCCCTGGCATTGCGTCGACTGCAACAGGAATGGCTGCCGGGATATGCGCCAACCTGTCGGGTTCTGGGGGTCTTCGTACCTATGGTGGAGGCGCTAACTGATCAGGACTGGTATGTGCAAGGCCCGTCCCCCTATGGTCCGAAGCAACAGGCTAGAACCATTGGTATCTTTGCGACCCGTCGAACGGTGGAGAGCAAGGCCTATCCGGAGGAGGTCAAGCGCAGGTTGCGCAGTGTTTCTGTCATTCAACAGGCCTGTCCGCGTCTGGTCGAAGCGATAGAGGAGGGGCTGAGCGATGACCTGATCTCGCGCGGTGTCGCCCGCTATTGTGAACAACTTATGGCAAAGGCTGGGCGCACAAAGATTGATCTTGTGGTTCTCGGCTGTACCCATTTTCCACTGATTGAAGAATATTTTCGCACGGCTCTGTCGCCAGAAATCAAGATCATGAACCAACCCAGTGTCGTGACCGGCAGTCTGATTTCCTATCTGGATCGACATCCTGAGTTCCGACGTGCGCCAACGGAGCAGGCCGGGGTAGAGTTTCTGACCAGCGGTGATCCGACCCGCGTCCGGGATATTGCCCAAAGGTTTTTTGGGGCGGCGACCCCGTTTAAGCATCTCAGCGGTATTGCCGCTGATGAGCCTGCAGCACTATCCAACTCGAATGAAGAACCTGCTTCTAATAATCCCAAGCCTGATGAAAGTGAAACTGTATGAGCGATACAATCCTGCCCTTTGATGGTGTTATGCCGGTTCTGGGACCCGATGTGTTTATCGCGCCTGGCGCAAAGGTCATTGGTGACGTTGAGATCGGGGCGGGTTCCAGCATTTGGTACGGCTGTATCCTGCGCGGTGATGTGAATGAAATTCGCATCGGTTCCCGCACAAACATTCAGGATGGCACGGTGATTCATGTCTCCTCGAACGGGCAGGGCACCTATATCGGGGATGATATCGCTGTGGGGCATATGGCGCTGTTGCATGCTTGCACATTGGAAGACCGTGCCTTTGTGGGCATGAAGGCTGTTCTTATGGATGGTGTCGTGGTCGAAACCGGTGGTATGGTCGCAGCAGGTGCTTTGATCACGCCGGGCAAGCGCGTGAGGGCGGGTGAATTATGGACCGGCTGGCCCGCAAAGTTCACCCGACCCCTGACAGATAAAGACCGCGAGATGATGACCTGGACACAGTCGCACTATGTCGGTTTGGCACAGAAGCACAAAGCCAGCCTGGGCCTGTAAGTCTTTGGGAAACTGATCCAGCTAGGACTGAATGCTTACTGCACCTCAACCGTGTCGGTCAGGGACATGATCTGGATATCTTCCCCGCTGCTTGCATCCTTGCGGAAGTAGCGGAAGGAGCCAGTATACGTGCCGGGCAGCAAGGGGGCAGTCATATCTTGCTTTCCGATGGCCAACAGTTTGGACATGCTGAAATCTTCAAATCGACGCCCTGATCGAACGAAGCTATTGCCCGTGGGATCCGTGATTTCTGCAATAAAACCATCGTCCGGTTGGATGCCTGCAATATAGACATGGAATACCAGGGCCGTGGATGTGGTCGGAATAGGATCAGTATTAAAAAGTGAGTATTCAACACCGGCCCGATTCAAAACCTGGTCGGCAAAGCCTGTTCGCATGACCAAGGTTCTGGGATATTTCAGCAAGGACGCAACATCATCGGTCCATAAAGGGGTACCTGTGATACCACAGCCTTCGTGACGTGCCGCACTTGTGAAAGGATCAATGAACAAGCCATCTTTCATGACTTCAAAATGCACATGTGGAAATTCAGTTAGGCCCGACATGCCAACGCTGCCCAAAACCTGTCCGCGAACGACCTCATCCCCAGGCCTTACGGTAATGGAACCGCGCTGCATATGGGCGTAGGAGGTGATGTAGCCATTGCCATGATCAATGGCGACAAAGTTGCCGCGTCCCCTTTTGGTGACCGCAGCGCGTCCGAATAACTTGAAATTGGCATCAGGCATGCCATCCCGAATTTTTGTTACCGTTCCCGGTGCCGCGGCTTTGACAGAGACACCATCTTCCATCTGAACATAGTTGATTAGACGAAAATCTGTGCCGCGATGCTCGTCATATGTCAGCGATCCGCAGGTGTAATCACGGGGTTCTGTTACCGTGCCAGCATTTACAAAACTTAGAATGTAGCAATTCAAACCGATTTCGCAGTCAATCGGCAGGCTCAGTTTAAAAGGACCGTCTTCCAGACCACTTTGCATCTCCGGCAGGGGGGCGGGCATCGACGAATCGTCAGAATTCGTTCCCTCTGCACCGGATATCGCGCCTGAATTAGTGGGCGTTACGGTCTCAGCAATTTCTTTCGGTAGGGGGGGGATTGGATCAACAGGGGATTGCGCGCTGTTCCCGGTCGTGCCCTCGCTCTTTGTATCCGAAGATGTTGAGATATCTGTGATGTCCATGGATGCCTGATTGCCACCGATACCTGAGTATCGCGCGGCGAACCCTAATCCGACCAGAATCAAGATTACGAAAACAACCCCAACAATGCGCCTAATCATGACTCCCTCCGAATGACATCAATGCCACTTTTGCCGCCTGTTAATGCGATCTCACCCTTTTTCAGAGCCAGAGCATCCTCCCCAAACAATTCTTTGCGCCAGCCTTTCAATGCGGGCACATCGGCATTGTCATCAGCCGCAATCTGCTCCAGGTCGTCTCCACTGGCGACCAACCGTGTGGCAACTCCTGCTGTTTCGCAATTGCGTTTCAATAGAACTTTAAGCAGATCTGTCATGGGACCCAAGCCTTGTGGCAAGCGTTCCTGCTTTTCAGGTACCGGTAAGTCATCCTTCGGCGTCTGCAAGGCAACCTCTACAGCATCCAGCAAACCCTTACCCAGCTTTCCTTCCGCAAAACCGCGACTCAGGCCGCGGATGCGAGACAGGTCTTCCAGTGTCTTTGGGGTGCTGCCAGCCACATCCAACAGGGAATCATCCTTGATGATGCGATTGCGCGGCAGATCGCGTTCCTGTGCTTCCCGTTCACGCCAGGCGGCAACTTCCCGCACGATTTGCAAGAATCTTGGTTTGCCGCCGCGCACTTTCACGCGCTTCCAAGCGTCCTCTGGTTCATTGCGATAGGTCTCTGCGCTGGACAGGATCGACATCTCTTCCTCGACCCAATGGGCGCGATTGGTTTCCTTCAATCGTTTTGACAGGCTGAGATAAATATCGCGCAGATGTGTTACATCTGTCAGCGCATAGATCAGTTGCCGGTCAGTCAGGGGGCGGTTCGCCCAATCCGTAAAGCGGGAGGATTTATCCAACTCCCCAGAACAGATTTGCTTCACCAGGGCCTCATAGCCGATTTGGTCCCCATAGCCGCAGACCATTGCGGCAACCTGGCTGTCGAACAGCGGGGCAGGCACCTCATTCATCAAATTATAGAAAATTTCCAGGTCCTGGCGGGCCGCATGGAAGATCTTCAGAATATTGCTATCCCGCATGATTTCAAACAGGGGGGCCATATCCAAATCCGGCGCCAGCGGATCAATTGCTCGCTCGCTGCCCGGTTCTGGGGAGGATATCTGGATCAAACAGAGTTTGGGCCAATAGGTCTTGTCACGCATAAATTCAGTATCGACGGTGACCCAGGGGGCACCAGCGAGCGTGCGGCAATGCGCTGCCAAGGCATCTGATGTTGTAATAAGTTTATCTGTCATGACTTGATGGCTATACGTGAGTCTTATCTGGAGGGGAAGGCGTAAAGCGCGTCATTTGTATTTGTTGTCGCACCGGTCCGATCTCCCCTTTTCGTGTATAATTAATAGGTTTAGGGTCAGAACTTCTCGCCTTACAGGACAGTCCACAGTTATGGAATCAAAACGTCCATTATCCCCCGATCAACGTGTCGGGTTTTGGGATATGTTCACCCCGAAACTGATTACAGTTTTGCGGGAAGGGTATGGGCTGTCTGGTTTGCGCTCGGATGCCCTGGCCGGGTTGACGGTTGCAATCGTCGCAATGCCCCTATCCATGGCGATTGCCATTGCATCCGGGCTTTCGCCAGAGCGCGGCTTGTTCACGGCCATTGTTGGCGGCTTTTTGGTATCCATGTTAGGGGGCAGCCGGTTTCAGATCGGTGGCCCTGCTGGTGCTTTTATTGTCGTTGTTGCCGCAACGGTGGAGCGGCATGGGATCGATGGTATGATCCTGGCGACGATGATGTCGGGGGTGTTTCTGCTGGCGATCGGCTATGCGCGGGCGGGAACCTTTATCAAGCTGATCCCCTATCCCGTTACAGTCGGGTTTACGGCAGGCATCGGCGTTATCATTTTTACGAGTCAGATCAAGGATTTATTAGGGCTTTCTCTGGTATCGGATCTGCCTTCGGAATTCATTGCCAAAGTAACGGTGCTGGCTGAATCACTGGGCTCGATAACCCCCACTGCAGTTGCGCTGTCCCTGTTGACGGTTGTTGTAATATTAGCGCAGCGGCGGTGGCGACCGTCATGGCCAGGTATCCTTATTGCCGTTGTGCTGTGTTCGATTATCTCTGCGGCGCTGTCCTTGCCGATTGAGACGATTGGCACGCGCTTTGGCGGCATTCCCTCCAGCCTGCCTGTACCGACGCTGCCCAGTTTCTCGATTGATAAGGCGATTGCGGTTCTGCCGGATGCGATTGCTTTTGCGCTGCTGGGGGCAATCGAGTCCCTGCTGTCTGCTGTGGTGGCGGATGGTATGACCGGGCGTCGGCATCGATCCAATTGTGAATTGGTCGCCCAGGGTGTCGCTAACATCGGGTCGGCCCTGTTTGGCGGTATGTGTGTAACTGGCACGATTGCGCGCACGGCAACCAATGTTCGGGCCGGGGCGCGGGGGCCGGTATCAGGCATGTTGCATGCCTTGATTATTCTGTCCTTCATGTTGGTCGCGGCACCCTTGGCCTCCTATATCCCACTGGCCAGTCTGGCCGGGGTTCTGGTGGTGATCGCTTATAACATGGTGGAAAAACACGCGATGTTGGCATTGGCAAAATCTTCCAAGGGGGATTTGCTGGTCCTGGCCGTTACATTCCTTTTGGTCGTGCTGCGGGATCTGACGGAGGGCATTGTTGTGGGTGTCGCCTTAGGCGCGCTGCTGTTTATCAACCGGATGGGTAAGACCCTGGCGATTGAAAGTGAAACGCCCTTGCTGATCAGTGACCGATCTGACAGCGAGTCTGAGGCCGATGAACTGATTGATGCCGGGCAGGGGGAGGCCCTGGATGCGGAGGTCTATCGCATTTCTGGCGCATTCTTCTTTGGGGCCGCCAGCACGGTTGGACGGGTGCTGGATCGAATTTCTGAACGGCGTAAGCATGTCATCATTGATCTGTCACAGGTACCATTCCTGGATTCAACGGCGGCCAATGTTCTGGAAGGAACTGCGCGAAAGGCGAAACAGGTTGGTGTACGGTTCTTCATCACTGGCGCCAGTCTCAGCTTACGCAACATGCTGCAAGTTCATGGTGTGGACGCGCCCATGGCTGAATTTGAAGAGTCGATTGATCAGGCACTGGAAAAGCTGCGGGCAGATCATCTGAAACCCTGACAGATGCATACAGAGACCGTTTGAGTCTGGGCCCTATCGGCGTTTGCTTTGCACTACACCCGGTCATAAGACAGCCGACAGTCAACCGCCTAAAAGCTTCAACCATTCTGTGGAAACGAATGTTCCCGACGACAGGCTGGGTCAGCCATATCGTCGGGAAATTGTATCGTCGTGTCTTGCGGTATCTGCGTCAGTCTGAGGATCGACCAACGACCCGCAGCATCATGTACCCGGCAATCGCCGCCAGAATGGAGCCAGACAGAACCCCGATCCGAACAGAAGCGGCTTGCTCTACGGAATCGAATGCCAGATTGCCGATGAACAGGCTCATGGTGAAGCCAATCCCTGCTAACATCGACAGACCCCACATATGCTTCCATTTAATTCCAGATGGCAACGACGCGATGCCCAGTTTCACAGCCAGCAAACAGCCGCCCATGATGCCAATCTGCTTGCCAAAAAACAGCCCCAGCGCAATACCCATGGCAATGGGTTCCATCAGGGCCGCAGGCGTCATTCCCGCCAAGGAGACACCGGCATTGGCAAAAGCAAAGACCGGCATGATCCCAAATGCGACCCAGGGCGTTAACGCATGTTCGAGCGTTAAAAGCGGACCTTCCTCATCCTTCGTCGCACCGGTGATGGGGATACAGAAGGCGACCACAACGCCAGCCAATGTTGCGTGGACGCCGGATTTAAGAACCGCAACCCACAGCACCAGCCCCAACAGCATGTAGGGCGTGATGGATCGGACGCCCAACCGATTTAGGGTTACCAAACCTGCAATGACTAAAGCGGCGACGCCCAGCGCAATGCCGGAGAGATTTGCTGTATAGAACAGCGCGATAATGACGATGGCACCTAAATCATCAATGATCGCAACCGCCAGCAGCAGCACCTTCAAGGCCACAGGAACCCGTTTGCCCAGCAAGGCCAGAACACCCAGCGCAAAGGCGATATCTGTTGCCGCTGGGATTGCCCAGCCTTCCAGCGCAGAGGAGTCACCATAATTAATGCCGAAATAAATCAGTGCGGGGGCGACCATACCACCAATCGCGGCGACGGCCGGCAGGGAAGCGGATCGAAGACTGGAAAGCTCTCCGTCAACGACCTCTCGTTTGATTTCCAGACCAACATGCAGGAAGAAAATCGCCATCAGGAAGTCGTTGATCCACAACAATAAAGCCTTGGAGAGGCCGATGTCGCCATACGAGATGGTAAATTTCGTTGCCAGCGCTTGTGTGTAGCTGTCCGCCATTCCTGAATTCATGACCACTAAGGCCAAAACGGCAGCTGCGATCAGCGTTAGTCCGGGGGCTATGTCGTGCCCAAAAACCTCCGCAACGGACTTGTAAATTTTCTTAACCGGCATTAATACCCCCATTGATATATAAACAGCGACAAACAATGATTAAGTATGTTGTTGCCTTGAAAACATCAAGATCAAGCGTTACTCTTTTTCAGGAAAAATGAAAGAAATGAGTTCGGATATGCTGAGCCAACCGCTGTTAACGCTGCATGAAGTCGCCGATCTGTTGAAGGTCAAGGAAGCGACAGTGCGGGCCTGGATTCATGACGCGGATTTGCGTGCCATTAAGTTTGGCAGGGAATGGCGTGTGTTAGAGAAAGATCTTGAGGTCTTTTTGAACGCGCATGCTAACAAGCCAGCGTCGGACAGTTAGCCTTTATCGGTATGATTGTTCTCTGCGTCCAGATGCGCGGCATGACGCCTTGTGGCAATTTCGGTAATGGCATCGTTCAGGGCTGGGTGGCGGCGCATCAGGTCAAAGAAGGTGTCCGCATCTAGCACCATCAGCCGGGTTTCTTTTAGAGAGACAACCGTAGCATTTCGAACAGCGCCATGCAGCAAACCGACTTCGCCAAAAAAATCACCTGGGCCCAACCGCGCGGGGTTGGGATAGAATTCTACTTCCACCTCTCCCGATGCGATGAAAAACATGCGGTCGGCATGTTCGCCTTTTCGGATGATCATCTGCCGGGGCGGCACGATCAAGGGGACCAGCAGGCCCGCAATCTCCCCAATCTGAGCGGCCTCTAGCCGATTGAAGGCGGGGACTTGTCCTACCATTTCCAGGCTGACCTTAAAGTCCCGCCGTCGTAATTCATCGACAAAGCTGCTGGCAAAAAGACCCGTCCATAGGGCAAATAAGCCAATGCCGGATAGCATAACCAACCCACCAATTAGCTTCCCAATGGCAGTGACAGGGACAATATCCCCATAGCCTACGGTGGTCAGTGTCGCCATTGCCCACCACATCGCTTCAGGGATGGAGCCGAATTTGTCGGGTTGTGCTGTTCCTTCTGCCAAGAAAATCGCTGTTGCCGCCAAATGCAAGGCGATGATAACGACCAGAAGAGCTGCAACCATGGTGCGTTGTTCATTCTTTAGGGCGGCCGCAATAGACTGCATCGCACGGGAATAGCGGGTCAGTTTTAAGACCCGGATCATCCGCACCGCCCGCAAGGCTCGACCATCTGCCACTGGTAGTATCCCAGCCAGGGACAAGAAGAAGGGCAGGATGGCCAGTAAATCAATTAAGGCGATGGTGGAAAAGACAAACCGGACACGCCGTCGCCAGATTGGTAGATGACGGCTGGTCGGATCTTCGATGGAGCACCAGAACCGGGCGAGGTATTCCACAGTAAAGACCGACACGGAAATGTATTCAATCCATAGGAACAGGGTCTTATGGCGGACCGCGATGCTCGGCACCGTCTCCAGTGTAACGGCAACGACATTCAGCACGATCAATCCAACCAGAGCGATATCAAATATTTTTCCCACTGGGGAACCAGTGCTCCAGCCATTGAATATCCGAAACAGAGTATGACGCAGTTTTTTCATATCGGGACGATAGGCGGAATCGCCCTGCCTTGGCGAGAAGCATTGATTTCGTGTCCCAAGCTTATTCTTATATCGAAAGGTCTTTCCTCCACCCTTGACATTTCGGGCGGAAACGGGCCCTTTCGCGCCGGAAACTTATGGGCCGTCACGACCCGAATTCACTTAATTTTGGAGTAATGCCTGATGCACGCCTATCGCACGCATACATGTGGGGAACTTCGCGCGGATGATGCCGGCGCAGAGGTTCGTCTTTCTGGCTGGGTTCATCGCAAGCGCGACCACGGCAATCTGCTGTTCGTTGATCTGCGCGATAACTACGGCCTGACCCAATGCGTGGTGGACGTGTCGTCACCGCTGTTGAAGCTGATTGAGGGTTTAAGTGCAGAATCAGTGATCACCGTGACCGGCAAGGTACTGAAGCGCACCGACGAGACGATCAATTCGAACCTGCCAACCGGGGCCGTGGAAGTCAGCATTGCGGACTGCACCGTTCAGTCTGCTGCTGCAGCCTTGCCGATGCCGGTTAATCAGGATGCAGGCTATCCAGAAGAAATTCGCCTGAAGAACCGATTCCTGGATTTGCGCCGTGAAGAAATGCATCGCAACATTCTGCTGCGCAACGCGATCATCGGCTCTATCCGTCGTCGCATGGTGGATCAGGGATTCTCTGAATTTCAGACGCCCATTCTGACCGCCAGTTCCCCGGAAGGCGCTCGCGACTTCCTGGTGCCGTCACGGCTGCATCCAGGTAAGTTCTATGCGCTGCCTCAGGCTCCACAGCAGTTCAAACAATTGCTGATGATCTCCGGCTTTGATCGCTATTTCCAGATCGCTCCATGTTTCCGGGATGAAGATGCCCGCGCCGATCGCTCACCGGGTGAATTTTATCAGCTCGATTTTGAAATGGCCTTTGTGACGCAGGACGACGTCTTCGCCGCCATCGAGCCGGTGCTGCATGGCGTGTTTGAAGAATTCGCCGATGGACGTAGCGTCTCTGCCTTGCCGTTCCCGCGTATTCCCTATGCGGAATCGATGCTGAAATATGGCTCAGACAAGCCCGACCTGCGCAACCCGATTGAGATCGTCGATGTATCGGAAGCATTCCGTGGGTCAGATTTCAAGATTTTCGCGAAACTGGTTGAAGGTGGCGCCGTTGTGCGCGGTATTCCGGCAAAGAATGTTGGCGGGCAACCGCGCAGCTTCTTCGACAAGCTCAATAGCTGGGCGCAGGGGCAGGGTCAGCCGGGATTGGGTTATATCGTCTGGCGCGAGGATGGGGCCGCTGGTCCGATTGCCAAGAATCTGGACGAGGGCCGTATTGCACAGATTGCGGAAATCGCGGGATTGTCAGCAGGGGATGCGATCTTCTTTGTCGCTGGTAAGGCCGATGATGCGTCGAAGTTCGCCGGTGCCGCACGTACCAAGATTGGTGAAGAACTGGGCCTGATCGATGACAACCGGTTTGAATTCTGCTGGATCGTTGACTTCCCAATGTTTGAATACAACGAAGACCTGAAGAAGATCGACTTCTCCCACAATCCTTTCTCAATGCCTCAGGGCGGGATGGAGGCCTTGCAGAACCAAGACCCACTGTCGATCAATGCCTTCCAATACGACATCGTCTGCAATGGTGTGGAACTGAGCTCTGGCGCGATCCGAAATCATTTACCCGATGTTATGTATAAGGCCTTTGAAATTGCAGGCTATGGGCCAGAAGTGGTCGATGAGCGGTTTGGTGGCATGATCAGCGCGCTGAAACTAGGCGCACCGCCGCACGGTGGCTCCGCCCCTGGAATTGATCGCATTGTCATGCTGTTGGCAGGTACGACGAATATTCGTGAAGTTATTGCCTTTCCAATGAACCAGATGGCACAGGATTTAATGATGGGCGCACCGGCCAGCGTGTCGGATCGTCAGTTAAAGGACGTGCATATCAACTTGGACCTGCCAGACGGATTTGACAGCTAAACCCATGAAGATTGTCTATTTCGACAGTACGCGCGATTTCGACTCTTTGAACAAAGCCTTCCCGGGCCTGATGGACGGGGTGGATGTTTATCATGATGGTAAAGTGTTCGGGGATGACGATCTGATAGCCAGGCTGGAAGGCGCACAGGTCGCGGTCAATGGTCATAGCCCCATGTCGAATGCGGCGCTGGAAACCTTGGCACCAACGCTAAAGCGTATTGTTTTCCTGGGGACGGGAGCTGCGACCTATATCGATATTGACCATGCCAACAGCCTTGGGATTTCGGTTCAGGTTGTGCGGGATTATGGCAGCCGCAGCATTGCCGAATTCGCCTTTGGTCTGGCATTGGATGCGTGTCGCCAGATTTCTGTTATGGATCGTGGGATCCGCCAGGGGCAATGGCGTGTTTTGGGTGGGCCGGAACTTCGTGGCAAGACCATGGGGGTTGTCGGCTTGGGTGGTATTGGTAAGGAAATGGTACGTATTTCCGCAGGCTTTGGCATGAAGGTGATCGCCTGGAATCGCAGCCCAATGGCAAATGACTTACCTTGCCAGCAAGTATCGCTGGAGGACCTGTTCAGCCAGTCTGATGTTGTATCCTTGCATGTTGCCTCGACAGCACAGACCCAAAACATGATCAATGCGGATCTGTTGGCGCGCATGAAGCCGGGTGCCGTTCTGGTCAATGTCGCGCGGGGAGAGATCATTGATACAGCAGCTCTGATAGATGCCTTGAAGAATGGTCCGTTGGGTCATGCTGCTCTGGATGTTTTTACCCAGGAGCCTCTGCCAGCGGATAATCCCCTATGCAGTTTGGACAATGTGACGCTGACCGCGCATGCAGCCTGGAACACACCAGACGCGGACCGGACTCTTATGGAAATTGGGTTTGGGTTGGCGCGGGCTGACTTTTAATTACTGCATATGACTAGCGTCTTTGCCCTGGACCTGTTGCCAGTCTTCTAACTTTGTCAAACATCGTCACCCACTGGCAGGGGATGTGCCTGCATGACCTTATGTGCAGCAAAGCGTCCGGACAACAGGGCTGCATGAGCAGCACCATATTCCGCGTTCCATAGGGCTTCTCCCGCAAAGCAGACGTTGTTGTTTGGAAATGCGTGTCGGATCGTCGTGCGTGGATCCCCCGCGCCAACAGCGATACTGGAATAGGCACCTCGGAAAGTCGCCTCTTGTGACCACTGGCTGGTTGCAAAATTGGGGGCATCGGCGAGGTACTGCGCGACATTGATACCCGTAGTATGCGTCAACGCGTCCAGCATGCGGTTACGCACGTCGTCGGGTTCCAACTGATCCAACTCTAATGCCAGGGCCCCGCCGACAATTGCGACAACGACATTGGTACCACGGAAGTTGAAAAGAAAGCGCCACGTATTCGCGGCTTCGCGATCCAGTAAGTAAATGCTGCCATCGTTGTGATATTCGACACCGGGCCGCTCGACAGCGGCATCTGCCTCGCTTCGCGAATTGGCGAAAATGTTCTGAGTAAACCGCAATGCAATCTTCTTGTAGTTCCCCATAGGAAGATTGCCTATGGCTGCGGTAATAAGGGCCGGCAGCGCGGGCACGAATGTCAGATCGCCATGGTTCAGAACGCCCATGGAGGTGGTAACGATGACGGCGTCAAAATCTGTCTGGTTGTCGTTACTGGTAATCCGCACTTTTCCATCAGGAATTTGCTCATCATATTGTATCTGGGTGACTGGCGCATTCAGCGAAACAGTAAGAGTGTCGGGATAGCACGCGACCAAAATCTCCCCGACCGCACAGATCAGCGACCCAAAACCGTTTCTGCTGATATCGTTACCGTGTTCGGGTACATTGTAGCCGTCTTCTACGTCGTCAAAGGCTGCATTGGCGGCATCGCCTTCAATTCGATCCTCGCCGAGACGAAGGTCTATGATGGAGTAATCAGCCGTCGATAATCCTTCTTCCATTTCACCCAGAATTGCTTTGCCAAATTCTTTAAGGTAACGAGGCGCATTGTCATAGGCGATGGCGTTTTCATCGCCCGCTTGAATCCAGGCAGCGATAGCATCATCAACGGTCACATCATCATTGTCACCGGCCTCGTTCGCTTCATACATCCAGCCGATTATCGATTCCGGGCTTGGAAAATTCAGATCTTCTGAGGATGAGTAAACCACATTGCGCGGATGGGCATAGTGATGCCGGATCTCTTGGGGGCGATGTTCCAGTCTTGGGCCCAATCCCAATTCTTCAATTGCGCCCTGAGCGCCGGGGGGCAGGTGATCAGCGATCCCGACCGCCCATTCGGAACCATGTTGCCATTGGCAACCCAAATCTATTGGAATGTCGGCCCCAAAGGGCACTGTGGTGTAGGCGCGTCCGCCATATCTGTTCAGGGCCTCAAAGACCCGGACGCGATACCCGGCCATCAAAAGCCGCCATGCTGCCGCAATACCCGCACAGCCATAGCCGACAATTGCAACAATTGGCGGCTCTTGTCCAATTTGCAGAGCGTTCTCGCCGTCGCCAACAGCGACATCGGCACCTGCTATATCCGCCATAAAATCAGTTCCCGTGTTCTTTAAGCAATGCGTCTCTGAATGCGTCGTCTGCTACGCCCGTTATATCCAGTTGCTTTGCTACCTGAAAACGTTTGATTGCTGACTGCAAGCCAAGAGTATCTTGGTCATTGGTCATACCAGTCAGATAGCCGAGATTCTTCAAGCGTGCCCGAATGCCCGCATCAGAAGATATCGGCTGCAGGTACCCGACATTCAGTGTTTTTTCCAGCAGGGGTGGGTATCCAGGCGTATCCAGTTCAACAGTCAAGGTCCCAGATTTGGCCGCAGGCGCAACCCACTGACTCAGCTTGCCTTCGGAATCCGTGCGCCCAGAATATCGGCGTCGGCCAATCTTTAATATATAGGCCTTGTCCGGGAAAGGTTTGCCAGATTGTGTCTCGACGGTGAAGTTAATCTGAATTGGGACACCTTTTCGCTTGAAGGTGTAAATTAGATCGGTCTGTCGTGTTTCACTCTTTGCTGTCAGATCGGGGATTGTGACCTTGTCGCCGGGCATCAGCACATGCGGGTTCTGGCGGGCTGTCTTCAGCTCTGAATTGGCAGGGTCGTTCCATATCTTTTCCCAAAAATGGCCCGTCTGGTCTGCAATTGATGCCATGGAGTCGCCTGCCTCAACCTCCCATCCGCCTGTACCGGTTGGCTTGGCACGGTCATCATCTGTCATGCTTGCTTCGCCTCCCATGCGTCCTTATCCAGATTCGGAAATTCAATGACGCAATCTCCTTCCAGAATGCCGTATTCTTCGACCTTGCCCTGGCTGTTGGTTTCGCGTTCGACCACAGCCCCGTCAGGGAGAGTCAGGCGACAGAATTCATTGGGGATGGGCTCGCCATTTTCGCCAACCAGTTCGACGATAATAAAGTGATCTTTCTCTTTCTTTGTTGGCACCCCGGTTGGGTTTTCCTGTGGCGGGACTGATTCAAGTGCTGTGGGGGGAGGAGAAGGATCTGGATCTTGCCAGCCGCCAGACGGGGGAGTCCTGTCAATTTCGACGGCCCAGCCGAAGGAAAATTGTTCCGCGGCTGTTATCAAGACCGTGTCATCATCCAATGTGGCCAGCCGCGGTTCCCCATTACGAGATAGCATATCGCGCACAATGCGAATGGTTTCCCGACGGTCCTGAAGTCCTTCTAGATAGGTGAGGGCGCGGTGTCGGTTTAACCGCGTCCAGCGTTCCGTCCAGCCATCACCATCAGGCTCTATGGACAGGAGATCACGCCTGCTCGTAACGAGCCATAGGGTTGAGGATACCGTTTCAAAGCGAAGAATCATCAGTTCTTCCCCAATGTTCCCGCAATACTTGTTTTGAGTCGCGCTTTTGGGGCAAGGCTTAATTTAATACAATCAAAGCGTAGTGCGGAGCATTGCTAACGCAGAACACGCTTAGTGATCCTGCGAGTGGCAATATCTCATTCGATGCTAATGTGGAGAATTTATTGAGCGGAGAGAACCCGACGTGGCTCGTCAGTCGTTTGTGGTACAGTGTCCGACCCGTTGGATGGGATCGCAATACTGGCCGATGACCCTGAGGATGAAGACGGGAGTGCAGGCGTCATTGATGAGGTGCCTGATGCATTGCTACCCGATTGTGGTGCTGAAGATTGAGAACCCTTGCTTGGCATAAAGCTGCTTTGGTACTGAGGATTGTTTTCACGGCTGAAAAGATACCAGCCGCCCCCAGCAAACAAACCCAAGGTTATGCCGAATAACAGCACCAGCGTGGTCAGAATGGCTGCCGTCATGCGGCGTTGGCGCGATAGACCGTTAATCTCAATAATCGCGCGTTCCAACTTGCCGTCCACGCGCTTATTGCCGTCGTTCATTTCTGATTGCAGACGAATAAGGGCAGCAGACAGATCAGCACGTAAGGCACTGTGAGCTTGTTGAACAGATTTAGATTCAGCCGCAACAATGCGCAAGGCGGCTCTAACCTGCGCCTCTACTGCAGACAGGTGTGCCCGTAGTTCTTCACGGGACAAATCCGTCATCTATTCGCGCCTCTGCGTTGTTTAACGTGTTTCATCAAAATCTAAGTCTCAACACGTTACCTGAATTACCGAATGCCTTAGCTGAAAGCTTATGTATCATTTAGAACGATTCATAGCATCGCGTCCATACCAAGTTTTATTGGTACTCTGCAAGGTAAACTCTTAATTTGCATTTCTAAACATATATCTAATTTTGTAAATTTGGCAGGGTTCGAGAACACATGGTATCTTGGTAGTGCCAATGAGTTGACAGTATACTTTGGATGTTCCCGAATAAAAAAAGTAATATTCAGAAAGCATAAATGAAACATCACGAATGTTGTCTCTTTGATCCTAAAGTTCAGGATAAACTCTTGATTGAGAAAGACAGATATCAATTTGGTTTCCTCTCTCGCGCTAAATGCATCGGTATGGCCAATTATACAGTAGGCTCTAAGGTGGTGCATTCTGTTGACCAACAGAGTATGGCTTTAAGCAGATACGGCATATCAGCGCATAATTGCTGTGAGGTGGAAGACGAAAATGAATGCTGTTGCAATTTTTGCTGCTGTGATTGCGGTCAGCTATGCCGTGCTGGTTTTTGGCTTATACGTTCTTCAACGGTCGTTGATGTATCATCCAGATACAGCCCGTCCTCGCCCAAGCGGCGATTTGGCACATCATATTTCAATTGAAGAAATCCCATCCCATGATGGATTGGGATTGTTTTCCTGGTGGGCGGCACCGGCCGATGAAGAAAAGCCTGTGGTCGTCTATTTTCATGGTAATGCCGGAACTCAATCTGATCGCGAAGAACGGGTGGCTGCCTTCGTTGGTCTGGGATGGGGCGTTTTAATGCCAGGTTATCGCTATAATTCAGGGGCAGGTGGCACGCCATCAGAGGCTGCCTTATTGTCTGATGCCAGAGCCGTGCTGACATGGCTGCGCCAACGCGGCGTTACGCCAGAGCGAACTGTTTTGTACGGTGAATCTTTAGGAACAGGAATTGCGACAACTCTGGCGATGCAACCAGAAACAGCCCGTTGCTTGGTTCTTGATGCCCCCTATGACAGCATTGCTGCGGTGGCGTCACGGCATTACTGGTTTGTACCGGTCGGTGCCCTTCTAAAGGATCGTTTCAGTTCAATAGATCGTATTTCCGAAGTACAGGTCCCAATATTGATTGGCCATGGGCAGAAAGATCGAGTGATTCCGATCGCCCATGGTCGGCGCCTGTATGAGGCCGCGAACATGCCGAAGACATTCGCACTGAAACCATTGGCAGGTCATACAGATTTATTCGATTTTGGTTTCTTTGAAGATGTTGTTGCATTTGTTACAGACTGTGTCGAATAACGCCAGTAGGCAGTATCAGGTCGTTTCCGGGAAAAAAGACGCGCCAAACAGCCAAATGGTTTCGTCGTCGCGCCCCAGTATCGGCAACGACATAGACTCAAACATGCCGGAATGCTGACCGCTGATGAGGCGAAGTTTCAGGAAAACAGGTGTTTTTTTCTGTGCCACATCGTTCGAAATTGAAATCGCAACTTGTGCTTCATTCTCCAGCATATGTTCACG
>JARGPE010000269.1 GCA_029212835.1 Alphaproteobacteria bacterium
AACCCGCTTCTTCAAACCCATGAATGGTTCCCTGAAGATTTTCGGTATCGTTGTGCGGCTATACTTACGAAATTCTCCAACATCCTGGCGCCTGATCGCTGGCTACGCTCCGGATGAAACTGGACTGCGAAAATGTTATTCTGTTGCAGGCCGCTGACGATAGTCGCCCCTCCATATCCAGTCTCGGCAACCACTGTTTCCCGATCCTCTATGTAGGTAAACGAATGATCAAAATAAAAATGTGTATTGTCTTGAATGTCATCGAACAAAGGTGACTGACGGACAGGATGAACAGTATTCCAACCCACATGGGGAACAGGAAATCCTTTCTCCGCCTTCAGCCTTATCCAACGACCCTTCAGCCAGCCTAAACCATCGGATCCGGTACCTTCTTCCGAATGGGCCGCGATCAACTGCATCCCAACACAGATACCAAGGAATGGTGCCCCCTCACCCAGAACCTTTTCGGTGAGCGCTGCTCCCAAGCCCGACCGATGAAGCTTTTTCATCGCCGGTGCAAAAGCCCCCACACCGGGCAACACAAACGCGTCTACGTCACGAATATGATCTGGATCTGTAATCTGGCGCACCGATACTTCCTGTAATCGGCACCGCATCAACGCATTTTCAACGCTGCCCAGATTGCCGATACCAATATCGACCAGGCCAACAATCACGTCTGGCCCCCATCATCTTGGCGCGGAAGGTATTTGTGCTCCCATTCTGCCTCATTATTGAGCCGCCAGATATTCTTGTTTCGTATCCGGTCTTCGACTTTCTGAAATTCTTCCCGCGAAATCTCAAGGTATGCACAAAATGCGTCAATCAATTCCGGAGCAATCTTCCCATCATACTTCAGAACCAGCCCGATGCCCTGCTCTCGCGTGATGGTTCCGTACCGAATTTGCACACTAACTTGTTGAATGACCTTGCCAAATCCCAGCTTCACAGATTTAAGATACTGGTTCACATGGACGAAATCTTCGTCGACAGATTCATAAGGATTAAGGGAGCCCGTATAAGACGGTTCTGCGTCCTTTCCTTCACGGGGAAAAAAACCATGCTTTCGCGCATGGTCTGTGTTCGCAATATCGTTAAAATCCTTCATAAAGTAGCCAAGATAAATCATCTGGAGTCCCAAATCACGGCAAACATCGGTGTCTGGTATGTCATACCAAATCAGTTTGTTTCGAGGGATCCCCTGGTCCTGCCAATAATCGATACCACTGCCCGCCAATGTGTCATATTGACGGAACCCTTCCGCATCTGAACCGGAACTTCCGGTTCTGGCACCGAAGGCTAAGGCCGGATTTTCGCCCAGAATAACAAGCGGAATGCGCATCGTGACTGCTGTCTTTACAACCGAACAAAACAACGCCAATTCGGTCGACCGAGTCCATTGGGCGTGCATCGTAAATCCGATCCGCATCATTTCCTTCCATGTTGTTGGAGACGGCGAAACAAATTGCAGATCGAACCCTTTCCTAACCAAATTGGACAGGTTCCGCGCACCGCGCTCCGTTGCTTGTTCCGGTGGATAGGAACAACACAGAAGCAAGGGGCGCAGCCCCAATTGATCCCGCACCACAAGAGCCTGGCGCAAGCTGTCCTTTCCCCCGCTCACGCCAATCAAGCAATCATATGGCCCAACGGACTGCCGCTTTGCGTTCTCTGCAATTTGGTGAAGCTGATGCTTGCGGGCTGCCCAATCGATCTGGTCGAAAGAGTCCGCATAGCGGCAAGGAAGGCAAATGCCATCCTCATCCAGCTTCTGGCCAGGCCGGAAGACTGGCTCAAGACAACGACGGCAGTAGATATCACTGCACGCGTCCCAATCTCGCAGATTTACATCTCCTAACATGCTCATTCCCTAGAGCGTCTCGTGCCCATACAAGCAATCACAAAAAGCTCTAACTATTTGCCCAACAATGAACCAATATCATTGGATCCTGGCGGTCTATTTAAACAGGATCTTCATGCCAACTTTTCGGGCGAGTCTCCCAAAAGCGCTGGTCGCTCGGTAATGTAGATTTACATCCTTCAAGGCCTTATCATATGTATCTGAGGTAGCGCGCGCATTTTCATCGACACGCATGAATGCAAGATAGGTCATATTGGAAACCAAATCTGCCGGCCCGACATCGGGACGAACAGTCTGAATATCGCTCAATGCTTCTCGGAAGCGAGCATGGTCATCAATTGCATATCCAAAAGTCGAAATCCCGCGTTTTTGCGAATATTTGAGCGGAGACGCAGCCATTTGATGGGCCACCGGAACCATCCCCGATGCAAATCCGGATTCGACATAGTTCTTAAAGGTCGGTTGACCCGGATCGTAATACTCATAAAGGTTATGGACCTGTTCTACCGAGCCAGGGAAAAAATCGTCCACATACTGATCGCGATCCTCGCCGTCGAGGCGCTGCAGAGCGTAAGGGATCGGGCCGTTCGCACGAACAGCAGAGTTGCCCCCCCACCAGTTTGCGACGTACATATAGAAAATGCCGCCGGGCACCAACAACTGGGAAATTTTCTTGAACAATTCATTCGATTCAAACCACTCAACGCAAGAAAACGCCGTAATCAAATCATACTGACCTTCGTGTTTGAAAATATCCATTTCCCAGAAACCATCTAGCTTCGGCTCCGCGACCATTTTGTAATTATAGATCGATTGAGGAAGCACTATACCGCTCGAGCGATAGACTGTCTGCCGGGGTGTTTGGATCTTTTTGGCAATGACCCTTTGCAAAGGCGAAAGCTCTTCTGGCTCCTTGTCTTCCAGTTTTTCAATATAGGAGTCCACAAACCGCAGGTACCGCATCTTCCGATGCAATTTCTTCAGTTTGTCAGAACGAAGCGCGCTAGCGCGGTCAACAATATCAATGCCATATGCTTCTTCCGCAATGCCAATACCACGCAACACGGCCGGCTGCACGCCATAGCCGCAACCAAGATCCAGCATCTTCTTGAACTTGCGCTTGATCGGCGCCTGCTTGAGAATCTCCACCATAGTACAGGCATGCGCAAACCGGTGTGAATACGCCCAAAGTGACATATTCCATTCAACATCACGAGCATCTTGCTTCACGTCTGACGAGATATTTTCATATCCGCCAGAAACCAACGTGCTGGCACTGTCCACATAATTACTGATCGCTTCCAGGTTGGTATATTCACCGCGGGTCGCATCAAGAAACTCACGATGCTTAGGCGTATATTCGATCTCCCGTCCGCTTTTCGTCTTGTAGATCAGGCTTTCATTTGCCTTGTCATTCATAACCATCACCTTCCAATTTCCAATTCACATATGACACATACAACGCGAGCCATCTGGCGCATGCAGAACATGTTGCGCTGTTGCGGTTAAACTTCGATTTTTTTTAATGTTCCGTCAGAGTCCGAGTACATTAGGACACTCTTGTCCCGGGTCCGTTGCCAATATTCTTCCTCAACGGACAAATTCAACGCCACGACATCGGGATTTGCTGTCAGGAACGAAATTGCCTCCGCCAAAGAAAACACCTCACCGTCGTGATACAGAGCTTCGAAAATTCGACGAAAAACTTCTAGATCCAAAGGATAGTCAAGGGTCAGACGGGCTGTATTGTGCTTATGCTCGGGCCGTGAGCAATTCAATTGGCGATGCGCGCAAAGACCAGTCTTGGTAAAGTAATAGATAAAACCTGTGTCGTTCTTTTGAGTTTTGTAATGCTCTTCTACTTTGTCAAAGGCCCGTCGGCGAATTGCCTTGGTTGCCGTTCCAAGTGGTACTCCGTCCACAGTTACGATGTCCAATTCAGGATCCATCATCAAAACATCCATGGTTTCGTCCATGTATTCCGGCGCTGAAAGCGGATCGTCTCCATCTGCTTGAATGACTGCGTCAAATTCGAAAAACCTAACCGCATCAATAAACCGTCGGACAATATCATCCTTATCGCCTCGAAATACACCGAACCCAGCCGCTGTTACTTCCGAAACCAATGCATCGTCACTAGGATCTTTGGTCGTACAAATCACAACATCCTTGGGGGAGGCGATCCATTTGCAGGCAGCGACGCGTTCAGCCAGGTGAATAATTACCGGCTTTCCCACAAGATCCATGAGAGCCTTTCCAGGCATACGCTCGGAGCTGAGCCGGACGGGAATAAGAGCACCTATTTTCATTTATCGATCATTCTTTCTTGATAAAAATATTTATCGTTATCGGGAACCCAGCTACTGCCAGTTCGTGACTAATTCATCGCCTGAAGATTATACGTCCG